>DDNV01000091.1:33247-34153 GCA_002341315.1 Cellvibrionales bacterium UBA2511 | reverse complement strand
CCCCGGCGTAGTCATCCGAGATAAAAATGCTGCCGTCCATTCCCTCCTCAATATCCACGGGGCGACCGATCACGTCATCGTCGGGGCGTAGGAACCCGCTGACAAAATCCTCGCTGGTAATGTTCCCCTGCTGATCCCAGTGCAGGGCTACGACTTTGTAGCCATCGGGTTCGGTGCGGTTCCAGGAGCCGTGCAGTGCTACCAGGGCGGTGCGTTGGTACCCATCCGGACGGTCTGGATGGCTTAAAAAGCTCATGCCGAGTGGTGCGTTGTGGGCTCGAAAGCCGAACACCGGTGAAATGCTGGTGGCGAGCAGGGTGGCCTTGTCTTTCGCCGGTTTGTTTTGCCCGAGGTCGGGGTCGAGGTCGCCAAACCCGTTGATATAGGGCCAGCCGTAAAAACCACCCGCTTTGATTCTATTCAGTTCACAGGGCGGAAAATCGTCACCAAGCATATCCCTGCCATTGTCCGTGGCGTAGAGGCTGTTATCCCAGGGTGTCCAGTCAAATCCCACGCTGTTGCGCAGGCCGGTGGCGTAAATCTGTTCGCCGGAACCGTCCGGTCGGTAGCGCATCATGGCCGCTCGCCGGGGATCGGTTTCTTCGCAGGCGTTGCAGCTTGAGCCGACGGTGAGATACAGCCAGCCGTCTGTTCCAAACTGGATCGTCCTGGTCCAGTGGCCGCCAGTATTGGGCAGGTTGGTGACCAATCGTTGATAGTCGCCTTCAGTGGATGCCGTTGACCAGTCTATGGCGATACGGCCTACTGCATTGGTTTCGGCAATGTAAAGCCAAGAAGTTTCACCGTCGTGGTGAATATCGAGTCCGTGTGGGCGATTCAGGCCACCGATTAGCGGGATGTGCTCATCTGCCTTACCGTTGCCATTTGTATCAGCCAGCAGATAAA
>DDNV01000091.1:30371-33189 GCA_002341315.1 Cellvibrionales bacterium UBA2511 | reverse complement strand
CGGGATGTGCTCATCTGCCTTACCGGTGCCATTTGTGTCGGCCAGCAGGTAGACCGTGCCGGTTTTTGGTGAGCTGACCAACAGTTGACCGGCCGGGGTGGTTTTCATAAAACGGGCATTGGGAATGTTGTCGGCGAAAAGTGTGAGTTCAAATCCCTTGGGGGTGACAAGCAGGTCGGTAATGGTCTCCAGTTCGACAGGACTACCGGTTCCCGCCAGTGTGTTGAACAGCACTGGGAAGCTGCTGATCTGGAATCCCGGCACATGGCGCGTCAGTGCAACCAGTAGCAAGACCGTCAGCAGAAGACCAAGGATCAGGACCTTCAGTGATTTAGCCATTGCTGCATTATAGGGCTGGATGGCGGTCTGTACAGCAAAACGCCCGCATCAGCGGGCGCAGTAGTTTGGGGTGGAATGGAAGCGGCGAGCCTGGATCTTCCGTTGGTGTCGTGCTCAGACGTTAAAACGGAAGTGGACGACATCGCCATCGCGGACAATATATTCTTTGCCTTCGAGACGCCACTTGCCGGCATCCTTGGCACCCTGTTCGCCATTGCCGGCGACAAAGTCCTCGTAGGCAATGACTTCGGCGCGGATAAATCCTTTCTCGAAGTCGGTATGGATTCTACCGGCAGCCTGCGGCGCGGTGGCCCCTACCGGGATCGTCCAGGCACGTACTTCTTTTACCCCGGCGGTAAAGTAGGTTTGCAGTCCCAGCAGTGAATAGCCGGCGCGAATCACCCGGTTCAGACCGGGCTCTTCCATACCCATCTCCTGCAGGAAGTCGAGTTTTTCGTCGTCGCCAAGCTCCGCGATTTCGGATTCCAGTTTGTTGCAGATAGGGACAACCACGGCATTCTCTGCGGCGGCTACCGTATTGACCTGGTCGAGATATGGATTGTTTTCAAATCCGGTTTCATCGACGTTGGCGATATACATGGTGGGTTTCAGGGTCAGCAGGTTAAGCGAGCGTATCGTTTTCAGTTCCTCGCTACTGAGGGACATTGACCGCAACGGTTTTGCTTCGTTGAGGTGAGGTTGTATTTTTTCCAGCACGTCTTTTATCGCCATGGCCTCCTTATCCTGACCTTTGGCCGCCTTGGCAACACGCAGTAATGCTTTATCCACCGTATCCAGATCAGCGAGCGCCAGCTCGGTATTGATCACTTCGATGTCCGATACCGGATTGATTTTGCCCTCGACATGCACCACGTTGTCATCGTCAAAACAACGCACTACATGGGCAATGGCATCGGTTTCACGAATATTGGCGAGAAACTTGTTTCCCAGCCCCTCGCCCTTTGAGGCACCGGCAACCAGCCCGGCGATATCGACAAACTCCATGGTGGCGGGAACGATGCGCTCCGGTTTGACGATGTCGGCGAGTTTGTCCTGGCGGGGGTCCGGTATGGGTACGATACCGGTATTCGGTTCAATCGTGCAGAAAGGGAAGTTTGCTGCGTCAATTCCCGCCTGGGTCAAAGCATTGAAGAGGGTGGATTTGCCCACATTCGGCAGACCGACGATACCGCAGTTAAAACCCATGACTATATAACCTCAATGCCGTTGTTTGTTTAGGGAGTGATTGAGTGCAGCGCTTTCATGGCGCTGTTCCACTGGCCCACCACCGTGGGCTCAATGGCTTTGATGGCGCTATCAATACTCTGATCTATCAATTGTTGTTCTGATGCCGGTGCCCGCCGCAGCACAAAGTTGACCACCTCGCTGGCGTGACCGGGGTGGCCGATGCCGATGCGCAGACGTGCAAAGTCACGCTGGTTCCCCAAAGAAAGAATCGTGTCTTTGAGGCCGTTGTGTCCGCCATGCCCGCCGCCCAGTTTGAATCTTACGATACCGGGGTTCAGGTCCAGTTCGTCATGGGCCACCAGAATGGCCTCGGGACGAATCTGGTAAAACCCGGCAAGGGCTGCAATTGACTTGCCGCTGCGGTTCATGAAGGTCGTGGGGATCAATAGCCAGACCGGCTTGCCATTGATCACGGCCTTGCCGGTGAGACCAGAATATTTATTGTCAGCTTTTAGCGTGACGCCGTAGTGATTGGCGAGCGCCAGAACGAAATCAGCCCCGGCATTGTGACGGGTTCGATCATACTGGGGGCCGGGATTTCCCAGCCCCACAATAAGTTGAACGGGCGTGTCCAATGTCGGGGCCTGCTAACGCGAAAAGTAGGTTCAGGGGGTATGGTCCCCCCGAGCTTACTCTTCGTCGCCGTTGCTTTCTTCGGTCGTGTCACCTTCCTCGTCAGCGAGATCTTCCTCGGTGGCAGCGGACTTGGGCTTGTTGACGGTGAATACGGGCAGGTCATGGTCTTCACCATGGCTAAGGGCCACGCTCTCAACGCCGGAAGGCAGCTTGATATCAGAGATATGCAGGATGTCGCCAATTTCAACAGCCGCCACATCCAGTTCGATGAACTCGGGCAGGTCTGCAGGCAGGCAGGAAATATCCAGCTCCGTCATGGTGCGGGAGACAATACCGCCACCGGGTTTTACGCCGACACAGGTGTCTTCATTGATGAAGTGAATCGGCACTTTGGTGTGCAGTTTGTGGGTTTTGCTGACCCGCAGAAAGTCCGCATGCAGAATGAGCGGCTTGGATGGATGACGTTGTACATCTTTCAGGATCACCTGCTGGGAATCGCCTGCCAGATCCAGGGTGATGATGTGAGAGTAAAACGCTTCATTCTCGAGCGCATGTTTCAGTTCATTGTGGGCGAGACTGATGCTTTGTGGCGCTTTTTGGCCGCCGTAAATGATGGCGGGCACCTGGTTGGCCAGACGACGCAGGCGGCGGCTCG
>DDNV01000091.1:14245-30283 GCA_002341315.1 Cellvibrionales bacterium UBA2511 | reverse complement strand
CGGCTCGCACCTTTCCCCATGTCCTCACGGGCCTGGGCATTCAATTGAAAATCATTGGACATTGCCTTGACTCCTGTTGTTACCCCTGCTGATCCGCGACCAGAATCGAGGCGGGGGTATTGAAATTCCCTTGCGGGAGTTAAAAAGCCCGAAGGGGCGGTTTTTTGTCCGGTGCCTGTCAGTCGAACATGGCACTGATGGATTCTTCGTTGCTGACCCGACGCATGGCTTCTGCCAGCATTTGTCCAAGGCTCAGCGATCGTATCTTCACACAGTTTCTTGCTGCCTCAGTCAGAGGAATGCTGTTGGTGACCACCAGGGTATCCAGCGCAGAGTTTTCAATATTTTCGATGGCTTTGCCCGACAACACTGGATGAGTGCAGTAGGCAATCACTTTTTTTGCACCCTGCTCCTTGAGCGCATCGGCCGCCTTACAAAGTGTGCCTGCGGTATCAACGATATCGTCGATCAGCAGGCAGGTGCGGCCTTCGACTTCACCGATAATATTCATTACCTGAGCCTGATTGGCTTCCGGGCGGCGCTTGTCAATGATGGCCAGATCGGTGTTGAGCTGTTTTGCCATTGCTCTGGCTCGAACCACACCACCAATATCCGGTGAAACTACGGTCAGGTTTTCGTAATTCTGTCTTTCTACGTCGGTGAGCAGTACGGGCAAGCCGTAGACGTTGTCCACCGCGCAATCAAAAAATCCCTGGATCTGTTCGGCGTGGAGATCCACGGTCATTACCCGGTCAACCCCAGCATTGGTCAGCATGTCTGCTACTACCTTGGCGCTGATCGGCACCCGGATAGAGCGAACCCGGCGGTCTTGTCGTGCGTAGCCAAAGTAGGGCACTACGGCTGTGATGCGGGTGGCTGAGGCACGTCGCAGTGCGTCAATGATGAGTACCAGCTCCATGAGATTTTTATGGGTGGGAGCGCAGGTGGGCTGGACAACGAACACATCGCGGCCACGCACGTTATCCCTGATCTCGATATTGATCTCCCCGTCGGAGAACTGTGAAACCAGAGCCTTGCCCATATTCAGGCCGAGGTGACGGGTAATTTCGTTTGTCAGCTCCGGGTTGGCATTCCCGGAGAAAACCATCAAGTTAGGCACGGCTTTTTCCTGATCAGTTTCGAAATGTCTCCGGCGGCCCAGAGGAATCCAGAGAAATAATGGCTGGGGTGGGAGGACTCGAACCTCCGAATGACGGGATCAAAACCCGTTGCCTTAGCCACTTGGCGACACCCCAATATTAGTATTTAGACGGTAGCTGCTGATATAACGGGGATTGGTTGACCCCTTTAGCAACAAAGCCCTGCCATTGGTGTGGCAGTTGTTCCAGTACTGACCTTGCAGCGATATCTGAATCAAAGCAGCCGAACAAGCAGGCGCCAGTTCCCGTCAATCGGGCTTCAGTAAATTGAGCCAGCCATAAGCGCGCCTCTTTTACCTGGGGGTAGAGCGATTCCACTACTGCCTGGCAATCGTTGCTACCACCCCGCTCGAGAAAGGCGCGTATTTTGATCGGATGCGTGTTCCTTGTCAAACCCTGATGGGCGAATATTTTTCCTGTTGAAACATGGGCATCCGGTACGACAATCAGGTACCAGGCGGGTGGTAATTCGATGGCCGTGAGTTGCTCGCCAATGCCCTCGGCCCAGGCGCTTTGGCCAAAAATAAACAGGGGAATGTCCGCACCCAGTTTTTCTCCGATGGCCATCAGCTGCTGTTTTGATAAAGCCGTCTCCCACAGGGCGTTGAGCCCCACCAGGGTGGTGGCGGCATTGCTGCTGCCGCCGCCGAGTCCACCGCCCATTGGCAGTCGCTTGTGCAGGTGGATGTTGGCCCCTAGCCCGCAGCCAGTATCTTCCTGTAGGCAACGCGCCGCCCGAAAAATCAGATTTTCTGTGACGGGGACGCCGGTCTGTTCATCGGTGAGGCAAATTTTGCCAGTGTCGGTACGCTCAAAATCCAGCAGGTCGCTGTAATCGAGCAGTTGAAACAGGGTTTGCAGGTTATGGTAACCGTCCTCACGACGACCGGTAATATGAAGAAACAGGTTCAGCTTGGCTGGAGCGGGTAGTGATAGCCTCACGGCACAGTATCCCCGGGATGCCAACGCTTGACGATCAGAGTGAAGCTGAACTCCCCGCTATTGCCCTTGATTCGGCTGGGTAGCACCCACTGGCCAACCTGTTCGTAATCGGTAAATTCCAGCTGCCAGTTGGATTGCTGCAGTGCCGCCAGGGTGCCCTCTGCATTGTGGGTTCTGAGCACTGTGGGCTCATGGGGTGAAGGTATTCCACGAACCCAGAATTGCAGTTGGTCTACCGGCCACTGCCAGCCGAAAAGTTGTTCCGTCAGCGCTGCAGGAGATTTGGCCGTCAGTGTGTCTTCCCCCGACTGTTGCAGCTCCGCGTGATTGTCGTCACCGAGAATGCGTGTTGCACCGCTGCCAAAAGGCCCGTGTAGTTGCACATCGAAGGCAGTCCCGGATTGACGCCAGTTGACCCAGGCGCTGCCGCCATCGCGACTGTCCCTGTAACCGAGTTTGCCCTCAAGCAGCCAGAGATCAAGTTGTTGCAAGTGCTCTGTGTGTTTCTGCCAGTTTGCAATTGAGACTGGCGGCTGCGGGTTTTGCCACGCACAGGCGCCAAGAAACAGGATCAACCACGGGAGGAGCAGTCGCATGAGGCTATCTCTGGTTTTCCTTCAAGCGTTCCATGGTTTCGAGGACGGTCGCATTATCCGGGTCTTTGTCGAGGATTGTCTGCCAGACAGCGTGGGCCTCATCCCGGTCACCTGAGACCCATAGAACTTCGCCCAGATGCGCGGCAATTTCGGGGTCCGGCAATTTTTTCAGCGCTTCGCGAAGATGCACGATGGCCTCTTGGTGATTGCCCATCTGGTAGAGCACCCAGCCGAGAAGGTCGGTGGTGGCCGGATCCCCCGGGTTTAATTCCAGAGCGCGGGTGATCAGCTGATAGGCTTCCTCGTAGCGATCAGTGTTCACCGTCAGTGTATAGCCGAGTGCATTCAGCGCCGTGGCATTATTCGCATCCCTGGCAAGAATGGTCCGGAGATCCTTTTCCGAGCTGGCGAAGTCATCTTGCTGTTCGCTCAGCATGGAGCGGGTGTAGAGCAGTGCGTTATTGTCAGGGTGTTCGTTAACGGCTTCGTTCATCAGGCTGCGGGCTTCATCGAGCGAGCCGTGATCGGCAAGCAGTTCGGCTTCAATCTGAAACAGGGGAGCCGAGTGCCGGGGATGGTTCAGTCGCAATTCGTGCAGGTAGAGCCGGGCATTGTTCAGCTCGTCATGCCCTGCCATGAACTGGCTGAGCCGGACTGCTGCGGGGAGGAGCTGTTGGCCACTGCGTACCTGGGCATAATGGAACAGTACCGAATCCATATTTTCTGCCTCTTCTGCCATTTTTCCGAGCTCGAAATGGGCAGCTGCAGCAGTTCCCGGATGACGGGCCAGATCGGTAAGCAACTGGCGTGCTTCGTCAGTTTTATCCAGGCCCCGACTCACCATTGCCAGAGTGAAGAGCAGTTCGGTATCGCGGGGGTGTTTGTCAGCCAGCAGGCGCAGTTGGGCATGGGCCCCTTCCAGGTTGTCCTCCGAAAGCAGCCTGGCGTATTGGAGGCGCAGTTTCATGCTGTCGGGCAGGGTTTTCAGGCTGTCTGCGAGAAAGGCTATGGCCTCTTTTTTGCGATCCAGCTGGTGGAGCAGTTGTGCCTTGAACATGAGCGCATTTTCTTGTTCAGGTGCCAGTTCCAGCAGTCGATCAATGGTATTCAATGCCTGTTGCAAATCCTCTTGCTGACTGAACAGCATGGCGCTGGCGAGCAGGAGTGTTTGGTTGTCGGGGAATTGCTCCCGGAGGCTCGAATATTCGGTCAGCAACGGCGCTCGCTGTTCAGGGCTTAGGCCACTGGCGGCGACGGCAATGGACATGACCGGTTCATCATCACCCTTACCCATTGAAAAAACGGCATGTGTCATGGCCTCGCTGAGTCGTCCGCTACGTGCAAGCGAGAGGGCTGCCAGACTGCGGGCATCGAGATTTTGCGGTTCAATATCGCTCCATAACAGTGCCATTTCCAGTAGTGCTTCACGATCCTCGGCGTAGGCGGCGACACTGGTCGCTCTGGCGACAACACCGGGGTCACGGGTGATTCGGGCCTGCTTCAGATACTTTTCCCGTGCAATATCCAGATGATTGCGCATGCCTGCCAGCTCTCCTACCAACAGGTCGTAAAAAGTATCGGTGGGAAATGGCCGGGGCGGCAGAGCGGCTTTTGCCTCAACGGCCACGTGGCCTGGTGCTGTCTCTGTGGGTGGTTGCTTCGGTGCTGAGGTCTGGAGATTGGTTTGTTCAGACACCTGGTGGGCACAGCCCGTCAGTACCTGGAAAGCCAATAGCAGGGTCAGTAATAGGTGGTCGGGTGTTTTCATAGGGGCTGGCTTCAGCCTGGTGCTCTGTCGATTATGATGAGAAAAGTACGGCTGTGATTTCATTTGAGCCGCAACCCGCGATGGCAACATTGTATCCAATAACTCAGACAATAACGAAAGGGGAATATTGCAGTCCGGCTTAAATTCGATACCGCTTGTCTTTGCCTAGCCAGAACCGGACAATTGCCGATCTACTGCCAAGCACTGTTGTAATGACGATTTTTGCCCTAGGGATCAACCACCGCACCGCATCTCTCGATATCCGGGAGAAGGTAGCCTTTGCCCCTGAGCAGACTGCTGAAGCGATACAGCACTTGTGTGATTACGCCGGTATTGAAGAAGTCGCGATTCTGTCGACTTGTAACCGGACAGAGATTTACGGTATCGGCAATGAGCCCGAGCAGGCCCTGGGCTGGATGGCGGATTATCACCGTATCACCCTGCCTGAATTATACCCCTGCCATTATCTGTACCGGGACAATGATGCCGTCCGGCATATCATGAAAGTGGCCTGTGGTCTCGATTCCATGGTGTTGGGTGAGCCGCAGATCCTCGGTCAGCTGAAATCCTGTTATGCCGTGGCCAGAGAAGCCGGCAAAGTCTCTACTCAGCTCAATTTGTTGTTTCAGCAGGCCTTTGCGATTGCCAAGCGGGTTCGCACAGAAACGGCTATTGGCCAGAATCCCGTGTCTGTCGCCTACGCTGCGGTCAGTTTGTCCCAGCAGATATTTTCCGATCTCCGCGAGGTGCGGGCGATGTTGATTGGTGCCGGTGAGACAGTGGAGTTGGTGGCCCGTCATCTCAGGGAAAAGGGGGTGAAGGAGATCATGGTCGCCAATCGCACCCTCAGTCGAGCGCAGGATCTGGCCCTCCAGTTTGGTGCACAGGCCATTTTACTTTCGGAAATACCCGATTTTTTACCCCGGGCCGATATGGTGATTTCCTCCACGGCCAGTCAGTTGCCGATTCTGGGGAAAGGGGCCGTGGAGTCGGCTCTGAAGCAGCGCAAGCACAAACCCATGTTCATGGTGGATATCGCGGTACCCAGGGACATTGAGCCGGAGGTCGCAAAGCTTCAGGATGTCTACCTCTACACGGTCGACGACCTGCAGGCAGTGATCGAAGAGAACATTCGCTCTCGCCAGAGTGCCGCCAGTAAAGCAGAGCAGATTATCGAAGAAGGGGTGAATGCCTGGCAAAACCAGCTGCGGGGCCTGGATGTGGTGGAAACCATCCGTGCTTTCCGCAGCAGCGCAGAGCAGGTGCGCGATCAGGAGCTGGATAAGGCCATCGCGCTGTTGCGAACGGGTCAAGCCCCGGAGCAGGTGTTGAAAACACTGGCGCGCAACATTACCAACAAACTGATGCATGTACCGACCACGCGATTAAAGCAGGCCGGTGAAGCGGGACGCACCGAGCAACTGAGTCTGGCCCACGACCTGTTCGGTCTTGACAAGCCCGATTCCGAACCTAAATAAGACGACGTCTATAACTCTCCATTAATGAGCCTCAATGAAACAATCCATCCTGGAAAAACTGCAACATTTGGCCGACCGCTATGAAGAAGTGGGCGCACTGCTGAGTGACCCCGAAGTGATCGGTCAGCAAACCCGCTTCCGTGAACTGTCCCGTGAATATGCAGAGCTGGAGCCGGTGGTAAAAAGCTATCGCGACTACTATCGGGTTCAAACGAGCATTGAAGAAGCGCGAGTATTGCTCAAGGATGCCGATGCGGATATGCGCGCCATGGCGGAAGAGGATCTTCTTGAAAACCAAAGCCGGCTTGCCGACCTTGAGGTTGAATTGCAGACATTACTGTTGCCGAAGGATCCCAACGATGATCGCAACGTGTTTCTTGAGATCCGCGCTGGAACAGGGGGTGACGAAGCGGCGATCTTTTCCGGTGACCTGTTTCGGATGTACAGCAGGTATGCGGAAAGCCGGCGCTGGAAAGTGGAGGTTATCAGTGAAAGCCACGGTGAACACGGTGGTTATAAGGAGATTATCAGCCGTATTGTCGGACAGGGAGCCTATTCCCGACTGAAGTTTGAATCGGGTGTGCACCGCGTCCAGCGGGTCCCCGAAACAGAATCCCAGGGCCGGATTCACACTTCTGCCTGTACGGTGGCCATTATGGCGGAAGCCGATGAGTTGGAAGAGGTCAATATCAATAAAAATGACCTTCGGATTGATACGTTCCGCGCATCGGGTGCCGGTGGCCAGCACGTCAATAAAACCGACTCTGCCATTCGCATTACCCACTTGCCCTCAGGGCTGGTGGTTGAGTGTCAGGATGAGCGCTCCCAGCACAAGAATCGGGCAAGGGCGATGTCATTATTGGCAGCCCGGCTGAAAAGTGCGCAGGATGAGGTGGCCGCAAAAAATATTGCCGACGAGCGACGACTGCAAGTGGGAAGCGGTGATCGCTCCGAGCGAATCCGTACCTATAACTTCCCTCAGGGTCGGGTCACCGATCACCGCATCAACCTGACGCTCTATAAACTGGGGGAGGTGTTGGAAGGTCACCTGGATGAAGTGGTAGAGCCGTTGATTCATGAACATCAGGCGGGGCAGTTAGCCGCGCTTTCGGGCTGATCTGGTGGTGCCCGACATCGCCAGTCTGCTGGCGCGCAGCAGCGAGCTTTCGGGCTGCAGTGACAGTCCGCGGCTGGACACTGAGCTGTTGCTCTGCCATGTGCTCGGCAAGCCGAGAACCTACCTTTATACCTGGCCCGAGTATCGATTGCTGTCGGCTGAAGTTGCCGGGTTTAATGCGTTGTTTGCTCGCCGCCTCCAGGGTGAGCCAATCGCCTATCTCATCGGCCGGCGGGAGTTCTGGTCATTGTCTTTGAAGGTCTCTGAGGCAACGCTGATTCCCCGGCCCGAGACCGAATTATTGGTGGAGTTGGCAATCGCATTACCACTGGAGCACGCGGCGTTGGTGGCAGACCTGGGCACGGGTACTGGTGCGGTGGCTCTGGCGCTGGCCAGCGAACGGCCGCTCTGGCAGATATCGGCAGTGGATGCTTGCCCGGACGCGTTGACGTTGGCGGAACATAATCGTCGGGAGCTGGGTTTTGACAATGTTCGGGTCCTGCAAAGTGACTGGTTTTCAGCTCTTGCGGGTTCCCGCTTTGATCTGGTGGTGAGCAACCCGCCCTATATAGATGAAGCCGACACGCATCTGCAGCAGGGAGATGTTCGTTTTGAGCCGGTCTCTGCGCTGGTGGCCACCGACGGTGGATTTGGTGACCTGGCGGTGATTATCCAGAATGCTGGCGAGCATCTGAACGCCGGGGGCTGGTTGCTACTTGAGCACGGTTGGCAGCAGGGTGAGATGGTTCGTCAGTTGATGAAACAGGCTGGTTTTCTGGCGGTGACGAGCCATTCTGACCTGGCGGGGCGGGAGCGTGTCACCGTTGGCCGTAATACCTAACCTGTTTCAGCGCTCTTCGCTATCTTTAAGCTGCCGATACTGACCGCTGTGGAAAATCAGCGGATCCATGGGCGCGTTACTGAATTCGAGTACCCGGCCCACCAGAATGACATGATCGCCACCGGGATAGCGGTGCTCTATTTGGCACTGGAAGTGGCAGAGGCAGTCATCCAGCAGTGGCAGTCCATGCAGCCCCGGGTGCCAGCGAACATTGGCAAATTTGTTGTCATCGGTGCCGGCAAATAGCTGTGACAGGTCGGCCTGGCCGCTGTGCAGGATGTTGACAGCGAAATAGTCCTGCTCCTGAAACAGGCCAAACAACCGCGATTCACTGCCCACACACCAAGACACCAGCGCTGGCTCGAGCGATACGGAGGAGAAGCTGTTGGCTGTCATGCCCCTGGCGTTTCCCTCTGGGTCCACGGTGGTCATCACCGTGATGCCGGTGGCAAAGTTACCCATGGCGTTGCGCATGCTTCGAATCTGGTCTTTGGTCATGATGGCTGCCTCTGGGGCCGAAGATTGAACTGCGGCAAGGGTACTCCATGTCTCATCAGTTAAAAACCGCTATTCCCGAAAACACACCGTTTGATAGCGCCATGCCTTGAGTTTTCCGGCGGGCAGCTCCGGTTCCAGGCCAGCCTTGCGTTTGAGATGGTCGAGAAATTGCTGTTTGTCGGGGAGGGTGGTCCAGACACTGGGTAAGAATGTTGCAAGCAGAGCCCCGGACTCTATAGTCAGGCCGTCGACGCCGGGCTCGAGCTGAGCCAACAGTTCATCCTCACTGGAGAACAGCAGCGGTGTGGCCTCGGTGAGAACAGAAATTTCAATCGAAACAAGTGCTTCTTCCTGCAGCGAGAGCGGGGGGAAACGGGGGTCATCCAGTGCTGCCGAGGCGGCGTGGTGTACAACGTCTACGACCAGTGGTCTCGACGCCTCTGTTGAGCCAATACAGCCACGCAATGTCTGCTTGATCTTTAGCGTGACAAAGCTGCAAGCCGGTTGTTGCAGGGCATGACTGAACACGGTCTCATCAATTTGCAGGTCCCGGTCAAACAGCAGCCGGACGCGGATGCTTTCTCTGGCGAGTGTCAGCAGTATCTGCCGATCATCTTCGCTGAGCTCAATAAATGACATAGGCCCCGTATCCTACTACGCGATCTTTATCTCCGGCGGTGTCCCCGGAGTTCCGGACATCCAGTGTGTGCAGTTTCAAATGCGCTTCCTCAGCCAGTTTCAGCAGACCGTTGATCGCTCTGCTGCCACAGGCCTGTTCACTGGTGAGGCGGCTGTCAAACCCTTCAATCATGGTGGATGTGAATTTATCCAGCCGTTGCGCATCCTGGTAGTGATGATAGTGACTCAGGTCTGTGCTGATTACAATCAGGGTCTCCCCGCTTCCCCACAGCCGCCTTAATACATCGGTGACATGCTCACGTGGTGTATTCCCGACAACCAGTGGCAGCAAGGTGAATTCATGCAGAACACGCTGCAAAAAAGGCAGCTGAACTTCGATGCTGTGCTCGAATTGGTGTGCGTCATCATCCACTGTTACCAGTGCTTGTCTGACCAGCCTGTCAATGCTTTGTCGGTCCACCGGCACATCACCGAGGGGGGTCTGAAAGTTGGCCGCAGAGGGGGCAGCCATGCCCCGGAGGGGTATGCGGTGGCAGGGGCCGATGACTATCACCCGGGAAATATCCCGGCTCACTGGTGACAAACAGCGGTAGGCTTTGGCGGCAGTCGGCCCCGAAAAACGATAGCCTGCATGGGGAACAATCAGTGCCTTTGGTCTGCATGTATTGGGCGAGGCGTCAATGTCACAGGATGCCCCGGCCAACAGCTCGTCCACTTCATGCCGCAAGGCAGCAGGGTCGGCCGGGTAAAATGTACCTGCTACAGCCGCTGTTCTGGTTGCGATCATGATATCTCTCAACGTCTGTGTTTGTTCTATAACTATAGTGTGTTTTTGTTATTGCCTTGATAGTAAAGAGGTTGCTCTTATCCATGGTGACAAACAACCAGCTCCCAGCCGCTAATCATCCCACCCATTATTGGCATGTGCTTGCGGATGGGCGGTTGCAATGTGATGTTTGCCCGCGTGAATGCAGGTTGCACGAAGGGCAGCGAGGGCTTTGTTATGTACGGGGTCGGGAAGGCGATGAAGTTGTTCTCTATAGTTATGGTCGCTCGAGCGGCTTTTGCGTGGACCCTATCGAAAAAAAACCGCTCAACCATTTTTTACCTGGCAGTTCGGTGCTGTCCTTTGGTACTGCAGGTTGCAATCTCGCCTGCAAATTCTGCCAGAACTGGGATATGAGTAAATCCCGCGAGATGGATACGCTGGCGGATTCGGCGATGCCGGTGAAACTGGCGGAAACCGCCCTGGAGCTGGGTTGCCGTGGCGTTGCCTTTACTTACAACGACCCGGTTATTTTTCTGGAGTATGCCGTGGATGTCGCCAAAGCCTGTCGGGAGTTGGGGTTAAAAACGGTGGCTGTCAGTGCCGGCTATATTCAGGATGCACCGCGCCGCGAGTTTTTTCAGTATATGGATGCCGCCAACATCGATTTGAAAGGCTTTACTGATGTCTTTTATCGGAAAATATGTGGAGGGGAGTTGCAGAATATTCTTGAGACGCTTCGGTATGTTGCCCACGAAACCGATGTCTGGCTGGAGCTGACTACTTTGTTGATTCCCGGGGAAAACGATTCCGATGAGGAGCTTGACGCCATGACCCGTTGGGTAGTCAGTGAGCTGGGACCGGATGTGCCGATGCACTTCACGGCGTTTCACCCTGACTGGAAAATGCGGGATACGCCGGCCACCCCGCCGGAAACCCTAACCCGTGCACGACAGATTGCACTGACCAATGGCATTCACTTTGCCTACACCGGTAATGTCCACGATCCTGCAGGTGGCAGTACATTCTGCCCAAACTGTCATGAGGTCGTAATTGAGAGAGACTGGTACCAATTGGGTTTTTGGGGCATAACGGCGGAGGGTCGCTGTCACGTCTGCAATTTCCCGTTACCGGGTGTATTTGAAGCGGAGCCAGGCCATTGGGGACCTAGGCGGGTGCCGGTAAAGTTGTTGGAATAAGAGTCCCTGTTGCTGTTGCCTGACAAACAGGTGCGGCGAAATGGCGGCAATCACTGTTTTCGGTGGTGCTGAATGCAGGTATTTTATCCCGTGCTATAATCCCCGCCTTTTAAAGACCGGGTTATCCGGACATTCTTCCTGTTGGCATATTATGACTGAACAAACCACTTCCCAAACTCCTGAGACCCATCCCAAACGACCTGCCCGTCGCAGCCGCCGCCGCGGTGGTAAGGCTCCCACCAGGGCCAGGGATAACGCATGGACACTGTCGGACTTTCAGGTGCCCGAGGAAGAGGGCAAGCTGCGCTTTCACGATCTGGATTTACCGGAATCTCTGATGCATGGCATTGCTGATCTGGGTTTTCAATACTGTTCACCCATTCAGGCCCGATCGTTGCCGTTTACCCTCAGGGCCCACGATGTCGTGGGTAAAGCCCAGACCGGTACCGGTAAAACGGCGGCTTTTCTGGTGACAATTATTACCGAACTGCTGAATCACACCATTGATGATGAGCGTTTTGCCGGCGAGGCCCGTTCGCTGATCATCGCCCCCACCCGCGAGCTGGTCATGCAGATCGCGCAGGATGCCAAGGACCTCTGCAAGTACACGGACCTGCATGTGCATACCCTGGTGGGCGGTATGGATTACGACAAGCAAAAGCGCCATTTACTTGAGAATGTTTGCGACATCCTTGTGGCTACGCCGGGACGCCTGCTGGACTTTGCAGGCAGCCGTGATGTCTATCTGGACAGGGTGGAAGTTCTGGTGCTCGATGAAGCTGACCGCATGCTGGATATGGGCTTTATTCCCCAGGTGCGCCGTATCGTCAGGCTTACGCCTCCCCGTGAAAACCGGCAGACGCTGTTCTTCTCTGCCACTTTTACCCCGGAGGTGCTGAATCTCGCCGAGCAGTGGACAGTGAGTCCGGTGAGTATCGAGATTGAGCCGGACAATGTGGCGACGGACAGTGTTGATCAGAAAGTTTTTATTGTTTCGGCAAAAGAAAAATTCCGCTTACTGGACGGCATCATGCAGCAGGAAGCGGTGGAAAGTGTGATCGTCTTTGCCAACCGCCGTGACCAGTGCCGGCGGTTACAGGAAAAATTGAGAGCGAAAGGCTTCAGTGTCGGCCTGTTGTCGGGCGATGTCCCTCAGGGAAAGCGGGTAAAAACCCTGGATGACTTCAAGTCCGGTGAGCTCAAGGTGCTGGTTGCCACGGATGTGGCGGGCCGCGGTATCCACATCGACGGTGTCAGCCACGTCATCAATTTCACTCTGCCGGAAGAACCTGAGTTTTATGTGCACCGGATTGGCCGTACAGGCCGCGCCGGAAAATTCGGAACCTCCATCAGCTTTGCCTGTGAGGACGATGCCTTTTTGCTGGAACCTATCCAGAAGTTGCTGGGTAGAGAGCTGCACTGTGAACAGCCGGGCCCCGAATTACTCGGTCAAGATTGAGCCGTTTTTATCGATGTGCCCCAGCCGTTGCGGGTCGCTGGCCTGGTGGTCCAGCCAGAAGCTAGTGGCTCCGATCACCGAGGCGGGCATGATAAAAAGATTCAACAGCGGCACGGTGGTGGCAATCAGCACCGTGCCACCAAAGCTCAGTGACTGCAGACGCTGTTTCTTCAGCGCCCTGCGCAGCTTGTAAAAAGATTGTCCATGGTTATCTGCCGGGTAGTCCAGGTATTGCAACGCCAGCGACCAGCCCCCCCACAGAAAAGCAATTGCCGGCCCCACCAGATTCAGTACCGGGATAAATGACAACGTCAGTGTCAGCACAAAGATGCCGATAATTCTCGGCAGAAAATACCCCATTTTGAACAATTCCCGCTTCATGGCACTGCCTGCCATTGCCAGTAACTGCTTCATTGAGGTTGGTGTTGACTGGATATGGCCGGTGAGTACCTGTTCCGCCCGTTCTGACAGTGGCCCGTAAAATGGTGAGGCCAGCAGATTCCCGAGAATGGCAAACGTGTAGCCGTATACCAGCAACAGGAACCCACCGAACAGTATCCAGAAGATCCAGGTAATAAATTCCAGCCAGGCTGGAATTTTACTGGTTAGCCAGGTCAATAATTGCCCGAACTGTTCAATTGCCAGCCAGGTGAGACCGACAAACAGAAAAGCATTGATCAACAGCGGCCATAACACCAGCCAGCGCAGTTGTGGGTGGTGGAGTAGTCTCATGCCCTGAAGCAGATAAGTCGGGCCGATTCTGGGAGCTTTTGCCATAGGGTTTTCCGGATTTTTGGCATTCGATCAGATTGCTGTACACTTTTAATTTAAACCGAGCACGTTTATTTTTAAAAGACGCGAGTGGGTCCCTGGTCAAAGGAAAAAAATAATGAAAACTCTGTTGAAGATTGTAGCTGGTCTGGTGGTAGTACTGATCGTTTTATTGGTGATCGGGGTGCTGAATCTTGATCGCGGTATCAAAATGGCGGTTGAAACTGTCGGCCCCAGGCTGACCCAGTCCGATGTCACGCTGGCAGATGTCGACCTTTCCCTGAAAACCGGTGAGGGAAGCCTGCAGGGGCTGGTGGTGGGCAATCCCGCCGGCTTCAGCAGCGCTGATGCATTTTCTCTGGGGGAAATATTTCTCTCTATCGAACCGGGGTCCATCACCACCGATACTATTGTGATCAACAGCATCCGTATTGTGGCCCCTGAAATTACTTACGAGTCGGGGAAGGGCGGTACTAACCTCAGTCAACTACAGAAAAATGTCAGCAATGCTGCTGGTGGAAGTGATTCGACCTCCTCTGCTGATGATTCAGGTGAAGGTGCGACCAAAAAGCTCATTGTCCGCGATCTGAAGATAACCGGTGCAAAAATGCGCTATGTGAACCAGTTGTTGGACATAAAACCCATTGAGTTGACCTTGCCGGACATACAGCTGACCGGCATTGGTGAAAGATCCAATGGTGCCACCGCTGCGGAAGTCGTTAGCCAGGTGATGGTGGCGATCAATAAAAATGCCGCCAATGCGGCAGCCAATTCCGGCGTACTTAAAGAAGCGGGTGATCAGATCAAGAAACAGGTAGAGGACAAACTGGGTGGCTTCAAGGGCCTGCTGGACAAAAACTGAGCCACTGACGGCCTGTCCTGGAAAGCAGATAACCGCGCTATAAGGGCGGTTATTTAAAATAAGTTGTTCGACTTGTCAGGGGGGTGCTGTTATAGTGCCCCCCGCATGGTATCCATCGGTCGGTACCTGTTGTGTCCTCGGTACTTTCCTTTCGGTTTTTCCCTGACACCCCCCTTAATTAATTGTTGCCAGCCTAAGACCGTTACTGTGCTCTATGCATGGCTAGGCCGGTTCCGGAGTTAAAATCTATATGTCATTTAATGACCTCGGCCTTTCGGCCGAATTGCTTCGTGCTGTGTCTGATCAGGGCTACAGCAACCCCACCCCCATTCAGGCGAAAGCCATCCCTATTATTCTCCAGGGTCTCGATGTCCTGGCGGGCGCTCAAACCGGCACCGGCAAAACGGCCGGCTTTACATTGCCGCTGTTGCAGCGCCTCAGCGGTAAAAAGCCCACCGATAATAACCGTCGCCCTGTTCGCGCTTTGGTGTTAACCCCCACCCGGGAGCTGGCTGCGCAGGTGGCGGAGAGCGTTGTCACCTACGGCAAGCATCTGCCACTGAAATCCGGTGTGATTTTTGGTGGCGTCAATATCAATCCACAGATTTCAATGTTGCGCAGGGGTGTGGATATTCTGATTGCCACCCCGGGCCGGTTACTGGATCACGTGAATCAGCGCACCCTCGATCTGTCACAGGTGGAAATCCTGGTGCTGGACGAAGCGGATCGCATGCTGGACATGGGCTTTATCCATGATATCCGCAAGGTTCTGGCCCTGTTACCCAAGCAGCGTCAGAATCTGTTGTTTTCCGCTACTTTTTCCGACGAGATTAAACGCCTGGCTGACGGTTTGCTCAATGCGCCCGTGCTGATCGAGGTGGCTCGCCGCAATACGGCGTCTGAACAGGTGGCCCAGACCGTTCATCTGGTGGACAAGGGTCGCAAACGCGAGCTGCTGTCTTATCTGATTGGTGACGGCAACTGGCAGCAGGTGCTGGTCTTCACCCGAACCAAACACGGTGCCAATCGGCTCGCTGATCAGTTGACTGAAGATGGTCTGCGGGCGGCAGCGATTCACGGCAACAAAAGTCAGGGTGCCCGGACGAAAGCCCTGGCGGATTTCAAAAAGGGCTCGGTGCGGGTGCTGGTGGCGACGGATATTGCTGCCCGAGGACTGGATATTGATCAGTTGCCGCATGTGGTGAATTTCGAATTACCCAATGTGCCGGAGGATTATGTGCATCGTATCGGTCGTACTGGTCGCGCTGGCAATGAGGGCGAGGCCGTTTCACTGGTCTGTGTGGACGAGCACAAGTTGCTGCGCGATATTGAGCGAGTGCTTAAACGCGAGGTTCCCAGAGGGAATATCAAAGGTTTTGAACCGGATCTCTCCATTCGTCCGGAGCCTATCCAGAATGGACGCCGCAGTGGCGGTGGTGGTCGTCCCGGCGCTTCAGCAGGCGCCCGTCGACCGGGCAGCAAACCCCAGCATGCCCGCAGCACTGGCAATCGCAATGGTGGTAACGCCACAGGTGATCGTCGCAGATCGGCTGGGGCAAAACCGGCCCAGGGCGCGCCGCGACCGAGACGCGCTGCCTCACGCTAGACAAGCAGGTCAACAGAACCGCACCCGAGATCCTCGGGTGCGGTTTTTTTTATTTCAGGTAACGGTAAACAGACGATTCGAAGTCAACAAAACCGGGGTAGGAAGAGATATCCTTAAACGGTAATATTTGTGAGGCCCACATGCCCCCGATCCCGTTCTGACGATCAATCCAGTAGAACAGATTCGCCAGTCCCGCCCACATTATCTGCCCGGCGGGCCGGCCAGAGGGCGTTGGTTCATCGTTGATCTGGAAGGTATAACCCCAGGATTTTTTCAGCCCCGGAAAGAACTCGCCACTGTTGGAAAGCGCCGGCATCGAGGTTGTCCAGCCGCCAG
>DDNV01000091.1:717-14100 GCA_002341315.1 Cellvibrionales bacterium UBA2511 | reverse complement strand
CGAGGTTGTCCAGCCGCCACTCTGTAAACCCGCCAGCCCATTTCTGGACATCTTTTCTACGGTTTCTTTGTTCAGTACACGGCCATCTGGCCCCTCGCCATCATTCAGTATCATCCGGATAAATTTCATGTAATCCGGTACGGTGCCGTACAACCCGTGCCCTCCCATATCCATTTCCGGCGGTTGCGGGAGAACCAGATCCCAGGGTGCCAGCTGGCCATCTTCGGCGCGGGTGTGCAGGCTGGCCAGTCGTGATCGCATGGCGGGGGTCAGGGTGAAGGCGCTGTCTGTCATGCCCAGTGGGTTAAAGATGCGTTCCTGCATGACCTCGCCCAGGCGTTTGCCTCGCACTGCTTCGACAATCTTGCCCACCCAATCGAGGTTGACGCCATACATCCAGCGTTCTCCCGGGTCGTGCAGCAGTACGGATTTGATGCCGTCATAAGTGCTGGATACCACCGAAGCTGTTTCCCTTGCGGTGCGGAATGCCAGGTCATCGTGGCTGAAGAACTCGTAACCAAAACCGGCGGTATGCAGCATCAGTTGATTGATCGTGATATCTGATTTCGGTGCCCTCAGCTTTGGCTGGCCGTTGCTGTCAAAACCGTCGAGTACCTGAATCTCTGCAATGTCGGGTACATAGTCACTGGCGGGATCATCCAGAGCTACCAGACCTTCTTCGACCAGCTGCATCAAGGCAGTGCCGGTCAGGGCCTTGGTGCAGGAAAAAATGGCGAACACGGAATCGGTGGCAATGGGCTCTGTTTTGCCCATTTCTCTCACCCCGGCAGTCCCTTCATAGACATTGGCCCCCTTGTCCGTGACCATGGCTACAACGCCCGGTGCCCCACCGGACTCTGCGACCGTATTCGTCAATACGCTGTCCGCCGCTTCTTTCAATCGATTATTCATTGTGGTTCCTTCTCTCATTGCCCTGCTTGTGTATATCAGGCGTTCCTATGGTTATTGATTTTGCTGTGCTGTTCAAGCGAGTGCAGGGCATATTTCTTTAGCGCCGGTGGGGTAAGAATCTCCGGGCCGTGTTTTCGTATAACCCGTCAGTACACAATGCAGGGGAGGTTCCCGGAAAAGGAGTTTTAACGGTCTGGACTCTGTGGGTCGAGGCCTGTTAAATCGGTGTTAATGTTTGGTGGAAGCCTGTTTAAAAAGCCTGGTGTCAATTTGATATTTCTTGATCCTCGATGCCAGTGTGGTGGGTTTGATGCCCAATAGCTGGGCCGCCCCGTCATGGCCAAACACCTTGCCATGGCATTTTTCCAGTGCCATCAGCAGATTGCGGCGTTCCTGTTGTTTAAGGTCGGAAGCCGTCAGCACACTGCTGTCCGGTTCCTCGCCAACCCGGGCAACGTTTTGTTGATCTCTGGTCAACAGATCGCTGAATCTCAGTGTCGGTCCCTGGGCAAGTATGATCTGGCGTTCAATTACGTTTTCCAGTTCGCGGATATTTCCCGGCCAGTGATAATCCTTCAGTTTTTCCAGCTCACTGAGTGAAATTTTCAGGCCCTGCTTGTTGGTTCTGGTGCAGCTTTTTTTCAAAAAATGTTGGGTCAGGAGTGGGATATCCTCTCTCCTCTCGCGCAGTGGTACCGATTCAATCGGGAAAACATTGAGTCGGAAATAAAGGTCTTCACGAAACTGGCCCCGCTGTACCTGTTCCTTGAGATTGCGGTTGGTGGCAGTGATGATGCGAACGTCCACACGGCGGGTTTTCGACTCGCCCACGCGCTCAAACTGCTGCTCCTGTAAAACCCGCAGCAGCTTGCCCTGGAGGTGCAGGGGGATTTCACCGACCTCGTCGAGGAAAAGTGTGCCGCCGTTAGCCAGCTCAAACCGACCGGGTCGATCGTTGGTGGCGCCGGTGAAAGCGCCCCGGGTGTGTCCGAAAAATTCGCTTTCGAACAGGTCCGCCGGAATGGCTGCACAGTTGACCCGGATCAGTGAGCGATTGGAGCGGTGGCTCATTTCGTGGATCGCTCTGGCAATCAGTTCTTTGCCGGTGCCGGATTCACCACTGATGAGCACAGTAGAGTCTGTCGGCGCAACCAGTTCAATTTTTTGCAGAATATGCTGCACGGCACCACTTTTACCGATGATCTGGTGATGATTGAATTCAGAGTTGATTTCTTCCTGCAAATAGGCATTTTCCAGTTCCAGCTGGTTTTTCAGTTTCTCCACTTCTGCCAGTGCTTCCAGGAGCCGTTTTCGGTCGGTTTTTTTCTGGGATATATCGCGAAAGATCACCACTGCGCCGACAATGAAGCCGTTGTCCCTGACCGGTGTGCTGGTGTATTCCACGTCGATGGGTTTGCCGGATTTGGTCCAGAATGTGTCGTCCTCCACCCGGTGAACCGTGCCGTCCCGGAACGCTTCGAAAATGGGGCACTCCTGCATATTGAAATGTGAGTGATCCGCGTGGGAGTGGTGCACCATGTTGTGCATATTCCTGCCGGCCAGTTCCTCCGCCCGGTAGCCGAGAATCCGCTCCGCCGCGGGGTTGACGAACGTGGTTATCCCATTGGCCTCCACCCCGTAGATGCCGTCACCGGCTGCATCCAGCAGCAGCTGGTTTTCCCGCTCAAACTCCTGGAACACCTGGGACACCCTGTTCCAGTGGCCGATACCCGACAGATAGTGTCGCTCGGCACTGGAGCGTTCACGCAACAGTTCCAGGTCATCGGCCCTTTGCAAACCGAGGAAGAGTTGAGGTTGGCCGCTGGAATCAGAGCAGCGGCCATTGACCTCCAGGCGGACTTCCCCGATGGCCGATTGCACCAGCAGGTGGTCACACCAGCCCCGCCCCTTTTCGATCAGTTCCTGGGTGAACAGGATCAGCGCCGGCAGGTAGGGTGCGAATAGCTGACTGGCCCGGCCGGACTGAATCTCAATGACATCCCTGTGTAGGAGTCGGCAGGCCTCCTGGTTGACGAACAGGACCCGGTCCTCAATCGGGTCGATCACCAGCTGTGCGGTGGCGGAATAATAGAAAAACCGTTCGTCCTGCATAGGGGCCTGCCGTTAAGTCCTGGGGGGTATCAATACAGCTAACAAATTTCGGGCCAATAACGACGAAAAATCGTTTTTTTGTCTACGACTTTTCGTGAACTACGACTTTTCGTAGATGCCATGGCGGCTTGTTGCCAGTTGTTTATCTTTTTAAATCAAATATTTGGCGGTTGTCAGCAGGGTTGGCACCAAAGTTGCGATGTAGTAGGGCAGCAGTTGCTATCAATGCGAACAAGCAGGGTTTGATAGAACGCCGCTGCCCGTCCAAGAGCGGTTCTCAGGGTTCAGCGCACCAGCACAGTGCGCTGCCACAGCGTTAGCTACAAAACGAAGAGGAAATACATCATGGCGACGAAAAGTTTAGGTAACCCGTTTGATGCCGATACCAGCCTCACGCACACCAATGATTGTTCCTGCAGGTTATGTCAGGCCGAGTCTGTCAACCCCGGCGGTCTTACCGACGACCAGCGCCTGGTTTTGTTGGAGCAACAGGCTGAACAGGGTGAAGGCCACAGCCAATCGACGGCAGCAGGGGAGCTGTCCTTCAACAGTTCTGAAGATTTGCTCGACCGGGCAGTGGAAAGTGCCATTGTGCGCGGTGTTTTTGGGCACAACGATACCAGTCGTCGAAATTTTATCCGGTTGATGGGTGGCGGTACCCTGGCCACGGTGCTCGGCAGCATGATCCCGCTGGAAAAAGTGAAAGCGGCGGTGAAGGAGTCGATGGGTCCACTGGAGAAAACCAAACTGAAAGTGGGTTTTGTGGCAATTACCTGTGCCACGCCGATTATTATGGCGCAGCCAATGGGTTTCTATGCAAAGTATGGCCTCGACGTGGACGTGATCAAGACAGCCGGTTGGGCGGTGGCCAGGGATATGTCCCTGAATGGGGAATACGATGCCTCTCACATGCTGACTCCCATGCCGCTGGCCATGTCCATGGGGGCGGGATCAACCGCGACCCCTTACATCATGCCGGCCGTGGAAAACATCAACGGTCAGGCCATTGTGCTCCACAACAAGCACAAGGATAAGCGCGACCCGAAACAGTGGAAGGGCTTCAAATTCGGGGTGCCCTTTGATTATTCCATGCACAACTTCCTGCTGCGCTATTACGTGGCGGAGCATGGGCTGGATCCGGATCAGGATATTCAGATCCGGGTCGTGCCGCCACCGGAAATGGTGGCCAACCTCCGGGCCGGCAACCTGGATGGTTACCTGTCGCCGGATCCATTCAACCAGCGTGCTGTTTTCGAAAAGATCGGTTTTCTGCATATTCTCACCAAGGATATCTGGGAGGGCCACCCCTGCTGTGCCTTTGCCTGTAGCCAGAAGTTCGCCACGGAGATGCCCAATACCTATGCAGCTCTGTTCAGGGCCATTGTGGATGCCACCCATTTTTCTGCCAAAGCGGAAAACCGTGAAGAAATCGCCCGGGCCATCTCGCCGAAAAACTATCTCAATCAGCCGGAAGTGGTGGTCAGGCAGGTTCTGACGGGTCGCTATGTGGATGGGTTGGAGGAGAAGATTTACGACGTTCCCGACCGCATTGATTTTGATCCCTTCCCCTGGCACTCCATGGCGGTATGGATACTCACCCAGATGAAACGCTGGGGTTATATCAGTGGTGATGTGGACTACAAGAAGATCGCCGAGCAGGTCTACGTGGCATCGGAAACCGGCAAGGTCATGGAGGAGCTGGGTTATACACCACCGGCGACCACCTACAAAAAACACATCATTATGGGCAAGACGTTTGATTACAACGAGCCCGAGGAATACATCAACAGCTTTGCCATCAAGAGGGTATGACATGGCGTCACTGAATATGAAGGCAACCCTGCTCTCGCTGCTGCTGTTACTGGTTGGGCTCGGCATCTGGGAGGCGATGAATCAGGCCCCTGCGGCCAGTACGGGGTTGTCGGAATATGAACGGATGATGGGCGGCGCGGATCAGGAGGCCCGCGTTCCACCCCCGTCCCAGGTGTTCAGCCACGCCTGGCATGAGCTGAGTGACCCTTTCTACGATGCCGGTCCCAATGACAAAGGTATCGGTATCCAGTTGGCCTATTCCCTCTATCGGGTGCTGACCGGCTATCTGGCGGCGGCGTTGATTGCGATACCGCTGGGTTTTGTTATTGGCATGTCGCCTCTGATGCACAAGGCACTCAATCCTTTTATCCAGGTACTGCGTCCCATCTCACCGCTGGCCTGGATGCCCTTGGCTCTATTCATCATCAGGGACTCGGAGGGATCAGCCATTTTTGTGATCTTTATCTGTTCCATCTGGCCCATGTTGATCAATACCGCCTTTGGCGTGGCCAATGTCCGCACCGACTGGATCAAGGTGGCCCGTACCCATGAGCTGAGTCCATTGAAAACGGCCTTTCTGGTGATTCTACCGGCGGCAGCGCCCACTATTCTTACCGGAATGCGCATTTCCATTGGTATCGCCTGGCTGGTGATTGTCGCTGCCGAGATGCTGGTGGGTGGAACCGGTATCGGCTATTACGTCTGGAACGAGTGGAATAATCTGGATCTGAACAGCGTTATTTTTTCCATTTTGATGATTGGTATCGTCGGTATGTTGCTGGATATGACCCTGGCAGCTGTGACGAAACTGGTGCAATACGAGGATTAGCCCATGAGTCGACATTTCGTCAGTATCGAAGGGCTTTCTAAAGTCTATCCTTCAAAAGAGCAGGACCTGGTGGTGTTTGAAGGTGCCAACATCGGCATCGACAAAGGGGAATTTGTTTGCATTATCGGTCACTCGGGCTGTGGAAAGTCCACCATTTTAAATGTGATGGCGGGATTGGAGACCCCCACCACAGGTACCATGATCATGGACAACAAGGAGGCTTCCGGACCGAGCCTTGATCGCGGTGTGGTCTTTCAGAATTACAGCTTGCTGCCCTGGCTAACGGCTCTTCAGAATGTCAGTTTTGGGGTCAAGGCGAGGTGGCCGAAGTGGAATAAAGCCAAAGTGGACGCCCACAGCAGTCACTTCCTGGAAATGGTCGGGTTATCCGGGGCGCTTCATCGCAAGCCATCCGAATTGTCCGGCGGCATGTGTCAGCGTGTCAGTATTGCCCGGGCCTTTGCCACCAGTCCCAAGCTGTTACTGCTCGATGAGCCGTTTGGTGCGCTTGATGCGCTGACCCGGGGGGTCATTCAGGATGAACTGCTGAAAATATGGAGTGAAACCCAGCAGACCGTTTTCATGATTACCCACGACGTCGACGAGGCCATACTCCTGGCAGACAGGGTGCTGTTGATGACTAATGGTCCCCACGCCAGAGTGGCCGAATCCGTCAAGATCAATATCCCCCGCCCGCGCAACCGCGCGAATATTATTGAGGATCCTGCCTACTACAAGATTCGCAATTACCTGGTGAATTTCCTAGTGAAACGTTCCGGGCAATTGTCGGGCTCTGCAGGGCAGGTTGGCGGGGCCACACAGGAGGTAGACCCCTCTGTTGAAATTCATCCACAAAGTGAACAGTCGGCAGGCCTGAAGGCTGCTATCTAATGAAAAGTTAAGGAGTTTCCATGAACAAAGTATCCATGACTGAAACCATTATCAGTATCAAGCTGGCCAAGGGTTTGAGCTGGGAGACCATGGCCGATGATCTGGGTATGTCGACGGTGTGGCTGACCTCCGCCTGTCTCGGCATGAACAGTGCCCCACCGGAAAAGGCGAAAGCAATTGCCGACTACCTGGGTCTGGGTCCGGAAGTTGCCACTGCACTGGCGAGCTATCCAACAAAAAACTGGGACAAGTCGGTGCCGACAGACCCGTTGATCTACCGGCTTTACGAGGTGGTTGGGGTCTACGGGGATACTCTGAAAGAGGTTATTCAGGAAAAATTTGGTGACGGGATCATGAGCGCCATCGATTTTTCCATGGAAGTCGACAAGATTGAAGACCCCAAAGGTGACCGGGTGTTGCTGACCCTGAACGGCAAGTTTCTACCCTACAAGAGCTGGTGATGTCTTGCCGGATTGTGTGGGAGCTGATGCCACTTCGGTTGCTGCGAGGAGAAGACTATGGATGAACCACTGAAGCCACCGTTGCCCCCGTTTACATTTGAGGACGCCGTGCTCAAGGTGCGCAGGGCCGAGGATGCTTGGAATACCAAAGACCCGGCATTGGTGTCGCTGGCTTATACGGAGGATTCCCGCTGGCGCAACCGGTCAGTGTTTCTCTGTGGTCGCGATGAGATTGTTACATTTCTGGAAAACAAGTGGTTACGCGAGCTGGACTACCGGTTGATCAAGGAAATATGGGCATTTAGTGATGACAGAATTGCGGTGCGATTTGCCTATGAATGGCGCGATGGGGAGGATAACTGGTTTCGCTCATACGGCAATGAAAACTGGCAGTTTGCCAAAAATGGCCTGATGAAAACCCGTTATGCCAGTATCAACGATATACCCATCACTGAAGCTGAAAGAAAATTCGACTGGTCGCCGGGAGTTCGGCCAATGGATTACCCCGGTCTCTCGGCTCTGGGACTCTGATTGAGGGTTCAGCCGGGAGTTTGGAGGTGGTCATTGCCGGTAATATTGAAGCACCTGGCAGGAGAAGGTCTCTGGCAAGTAGTCGGTGTTGGCTATTTTCTGCTGGCTGGAAGTGTAGCCAAGCTGAATCATTTTTTTACTGAATGGCGCGTGATGGCCTCTGCCCGGATCTACGATGATCACTTCGCAGGTGGGCCGTGCGTGTTTATCGATAAAGGCTGCCAGCAGGTCGACGTGTTCACGCTCGTACAACAGATCACTGCCGATAATCATGTCGAATTTACCCAGTAGCAGGTCTTCATCGGCCCAGCCCGTTCGGACAAAAGGAATGGGCTGCCCCTGATTGAGCTGGACATTGATATCGAGAAATTCCCCTGCCCGGGGATGGTAGTCCGTGGCGGTGATGTCAGTGCCACCATGATTGAGTACCAGGCTCGCCAGGCCAATACCACAGCCTACCTCGAGAATACGCTTCCCCACCGTATCCTGGTTGAGCATGTGGTGTGCCAATGCTTTGGCCGAATCCCAGACGACACCGAAAAGTGGCCAGCTGGCTGAAGAGATGCCCAACGCTTCAGCGTCTCCGTCCGGATCGCTGTATTCCAGATTGCTGCGCAGGGTTCGGATGTGAATATCCAGTTCACCAAACTCTATGGTCTGGTAGCGGACGCGCAGCAGTGACATGGGAGCTCCAGTATGCGTTGGTTGGTAATGTCAGTTACAGCAGCCTGCTCATCGGCAAAGTAGGGCGCAGTGATGAGGGGTGAACTTGGCTGCCAGAAACCTGATGATATCGATGTCAGCCTTCAGGGTAGATCACCAACAGCGTGCAACCGGTTTCCGATTGTGGAATGTGAGAGGAGTTCTTGGGCTGGTGAACAAAGTCACCTTCTCGATAGTCTTCTTTACCGCCACCAAATACACCCGAGATAACATAGATTTGCTCAGGCCCTTTCTCATGTTTGTCGATGTCGGGAAATTTGGCACCCGGCTTAAATTCATAGATTGCTGCCCAGCTACCGTTTTCCCCGGCCCAGAGCTTTGTTTCAAAAATGCCCGGGCAGACCTCGACAGCCTCAACATCTTTCCGGTTAGTGCGGGTTACGCCCTCAAAATTCAGTTTGGTTGTCATTTTTTATCTCCTTGTCGTAGCTTTGCTCTCGCAATATTCAGGATAAAGCGTTAATAAAAAAGGGCAAGGTATAAACCTTGCCCTTTTTCAGTCCGCTTCTTCGGGAAGATGCGGGCTGACAACTGATAGTTGTCAGCAGGTAGTCTCTAGGTCTCTATATTAAGAGACGACTACGATGTTTTCAGCCTGGGGACCTTTCTGTCCCTGGGTGACAGTAAACTCCACTTTCTGGCCTTCGATCAGGGTTTTGAAGCCTGAGCTTGAAATGGCGCTGAAATGAGCAAAAACATCGGGGCCGGATTCACGTTCGATAAATCCAAAACCTTTTGATTCGTTAAACCATTTTACGGTGCCGGTAACTGTAGACATATTCGTTTCCTATCTATTCATTGGTAATAAAGTATTAATTGTTGCCTTTTTGAGGAGGCGGTATTTGCTGGAAGTATTGCTAGTAATTATGAATAACAGGACGAAGTTCTAAACATGAGACATCGAAATGGTGCACATAAATATAGGACGTACTTTCAAGCTTTACGCACTATATAGGGTTTTTTTAAGGAATGGTAGATTTATTTGATGGCCAGTAAGTTTTGGGGCTCAGGGCCACTTCCCATGCGCTTAGGGTTCGTCGAGCTTGGTGCGCTTGATCCGACTCTGGTACCTCTGGCGAAACTTATCGATCGTATCCAACAAAATGGCATCCGATACGCCCATATCTGCCAATGCCATTCTGGCCAGTTCGAGACTGGCTTCAAGGTTTTCCGAAACTACCCCGTTGGCACCCAGATCACTCAGGGACTGGCACTGGGGCAGACCGAGACCACGGGCATAGATATGCTTCTTGGGGTAGGTGCGTCGCAGAGAGGCGACGATCTCCTCTGTGGCTTTCGGGTCATTGATGGTGACGATGATGACCTGGGCATTGGTTGCGCCTGCGGATATAAGAACTTCGGGTTTTCGAACATCGCCAAAATAGACAGGGTGGCCGTTGGCTCGCTCCCGCTTGACGATCTCGGGGTCTGCATCCAGCGCGACAAACGATTTGCCAGATCGGGTGAGAATTTCACCGACATTGCAGCCAACCCGGCCAAAGCCCGCCAGAACTATCGGTGCTTCAGCGATGGTTTCTGGCTCATGTCGTTCTCCGTGATGGGATTTCGCCAATTTTTCGGCTTTCCTTGCCAGTAACGGGGTCGCAAGCATGCTCAGCAAGACCACCAGTAAAAGCTGCTGAAACAATGCTGTGCCGAGCAGGCCGGATTTATTTGCCAGAGAAAAAAGCACCAGAGAAAATTCGCCACTTTGGGCAAGTATCAGTGCGATGGCCAGGCTGACCCGGGTTTTTAACCCAAACAGGAGGCAGATCGGTAACAGTACTAACAATTTTACCAGCAACAGGAGACCGAGCAGGCCAAGGGAGAGAAACGGTTTGTCCAGTAGTAGACCTATATTCAGCGACATCCCCATGGACATGAAAAACATACCCAGCAACAGGCCGCGAAAGGGCTCAATTTCAGCAATTACCTGATGGCGGTAAAATGAGTCGGAGATCAGCATACCCGCCAGAAAGGCGCCCATCGCCATGGACAGGCCGGCATGTTCAGTGGCCAGCGCGGTGCCTATCACAATCAGTACTGCTGAGGCCGTGAATACTTCGCGGCTACCGGACATGGCCACCCGGTGTAAGAGCGGGTGCAGTAAATAGCGCCCCACAAAGACTACCAGTGCGACAATCGAAACGGATTTGATCAGCGTCAGCCAGATATCGTCATCCATTTTGATTTCTGGCCCGGAGAGCAGAGGAACCAGCGCCAGTAAAGGGACTACAGCGAGATCCTGCATCAGCAGCACAGCGATAGAGGAGCGACCATAGCTTGAATTTATCAGTTTTTGGTCAGCGATTAGCTGGATGACAAAAGCAGTGGAAGACAGGGCCAGCGCCGGGCCAATCAAAATGGCCGCATGGGAGGGAATATCGAATAGGAAATAGGCAATACTGCCGATCAGAACCGCAGTCAACAATACCTGCAGGGAACCCAGGCCAAATACCAGGCGGCGCATCTGCCAGAGCAGGGAAGGTTTCAGTTCAATACCAATTACAAACAGTAGAAAGACCACACCGATTTCAGCGAGGTGACTGATGTCGCCGACATTACTGATCAGACCAAATCCGTAAGGTCCCACTGCCAGCCCGGCGATCAGAAAACCCGGGACAGCGCCGAGCCGCAGTGTCTGAGCCAGTGGTACGGCGATGACAGCCGCCACCAGCAGGGCGATGATGTCAGTGAGATAGGATGGCGTCATGGTCGGGCATAATTTGCTATGGATTGCGGTAGTTTGCGATGGTAAGGGACCCAAGTTAAGGGGCTGCCATCCTGTGTTTTGCCATCGGTTAAATACGGTCAGGTGCGATACGGATCAAGCGTTTGCCCAGATTGTCGCCACGGTAGAGGCTGGCGATTGAATCCGGTGCCTGCTCAATGCCTTCGAGAATGGCTTCCCGGTATCGAAGCTCACCATTGCGAACCAGAGGGGTCAGTTTTTCAAGCGCCTCACCATAGCGATCCACATAATCGAATACCAGAAAGCCCTGCATTCTTGCCCGGTTGACCAACAACTGCCGGTGTACCCTTGGTCCCTGAGGGATGGGGTCCCAGCGAGTGATTGAGGCGGTGCCGCAAAGGGTGATACGTGCGCCGACATTGATGTGTCGCATCACTGCATCGCTGATCGGACCGCTGGTGTTATCGAAATAGATATCCACGCCATCCGGGCAAGCCAGGGCGAGTGCCGCTTCAAAATCATCAGTCTGGTAATCAATCGCTTCGTCGTACTGAAAAATCTCTCGGCAAAGGCCCACTTTTTTGGGGCCACCGGTAATACCGACGGTACGGCAACCATGCAGTTTGGCCAGTTGGCCCACACAGGAGCCCACTGCACCAGCAGCAGTAGATACAACTACGGTGTCACCCGGGCCCGGCTGGCTCAGATCGAAAAGTCCAAAATAAGCGGTTAATCCATTGATTCCCAAAACGCCGAGCGCTGTGGAGATCGGCAGTCCGTTATCGGGCACCTTGCGTTGAATGGCGGCTGCCTCGACGGCCGCATAGTCCTGCCAGCCAAACATGCCTGTGACAACCTCGCCAATCTGGAAATCGGGATGGCGCGATTCCACCACATGCCCCACGGTGAGACTGCGCATTACGCCATCTATCGCCACCGGTTCCGAATAATTGGCCACTGCGCTGACCCAGCCGCGCATCGCTGGTTCCACCGAGAGATATACATTGCGAACCAGTACCTGTCCGTCATTCAGAGAGGGTATCGGCGATTCGATAACAGCAAAGTTCTCCGCCTGTGGAATGTCGGAAGGTCTTGATTTGAGGATTACCTGGCGATTGACCGGTTGCTGCATGGTTTACTCCCGCAAAGATCGGTTTGGTTATTTGTCGTGCTGCGATCCGACAAAGCTGTAACATGGTTATATGATACTGATTATGGGCCACAGCAGGTGGATTTGTCGGCACTGTCAGATATTGTCGGGGAATTCTTTCCAGGAAAACATATATTTCCATTACCCGTCACGGGTCGGCGGATAGTCAATCCACTGAAGGTATACTGATGTTGTGGTGTGTATGTGTGGCACAGCCTGGATGCCAAACGGGTGCGTGCCGGACTGGTAGAATATTGCCACAGGAACAGGAGAGGAACATGAGCACGCAGGCAGACATTCTTTTTGAACCTTTCAGGCTCGGTAATCTGTTGTTGCCGAATCGCATCGTCATGTCGCCGCTGACCCGTTCCAGAGCCGCCCAGCCAGGCGATGCTCCAAATGAAATGAATGCTGAATACTATCGGCAGCGGGCTGGTGCGGGGCTGATTATCAGTGAGGCAACCCAGATCTCCCGGCAGGGCAAAGGTTATGCATTTACTCCCGGCATCTATACGGACGAGCAAATCGCTGGCTGGCGCAGGGTCACGGATGCGGTACATCAGGCAGGGGGCCGAATTCATCTGCAGCTTTGGCATGTGGGCCGGATTTCTCACCCCGCCCTACAGGCGGAGAGTGCACAGCCCGTAGCGCCTTCCGCAATCAAGCCACGCGGGGCGCAGACTTTTATCAGTGCCGATTCGGGAATGGTGGATATTCCCCAGCCCAGGGCGTTGAACAGAGACGAGATTCCCGGCATCGTCAATCAATACCGGGTCGGTGCGGAGAACGCTCGGCGGGCGGGATTCGACGGTGTTCAGATCCACGCGGCAAATGGCTATCTGATCGACCAGTTTTTGCGCAGTGGCAGCAATCAGCGCGATGATGAATTTGGCGGCTCTCTAGAAAACCGGCTGCGTTTTCCTATGATGGTAGTGGATGCCGTCCTCTCTGTCTGGGGTGCCGATTGTTCCGGCATCCGGGTCAGTCCCACCGGCAGTTTTAATGATATGTATGATGATGATCCAGTGACTACCTATGGGACCTTTGCCGAGCGGCTGAACCAGACCGGGCTGTCCTACCTTGAGGTGGTGGAGGATTCCTTTCAGGGTAACCATGCCGACGGTCGGCCCGAGCAGGTAATCGATGCTATCCGGGCTGGGTACAAAGGTTGTTATATCGCCAATGGCGGATACACGGCCGATGAGGCACGCCGACGGCTCAAGGCAGGCCGTTGTGATCTGGTCTCCTTTGGCCGTCCGTTTATTGCCAA
>DDNV01000091.1:0-585 GCA_002341315.1 Cellvibrionales bacterium UBA2511 | reverse complement strand
TTTGGCCGTCCGTTTATTGCCAACCCCGACCTCCCCGAGCGTTTCCGTCGTCATGCCCAGCTGAATGAATGGGACTCCGCCAGCTTTTACGGTGGCGACGAGCGGGGGTACACCGATTACCCCCGTCTCGCTGACTCGAACTGAAATACGGGATTTGTTCCTGCTACAGGTTCACTGTGTACCGGTGAGCTTGCGCAGTACGTAGTGCAGAATGCCACCATTTCTGAAGTAGTCGAATTCATTGGGGGTGTCGATACGCACCGTGACCGAGAAAGTGCAGGTTCCCCTATCGCCGGTTGCTGTGACAGACAACTCGCGTTGGTCAGCATCAATAGCGGGAATATCGAAATGCTCGGTGCCATCCAGACCCAGCGAGTCGGCATCTTCCCCGTCACTGAACTGTAGCGGCAAAACCCCCATGCCCACCAGGTTTGAGCGATGAATGCGCTCGAAGCTTTTGGCTATCACCGCCCTGACGCCGAGTAGGATGGTACCCTTCGCCGCCCAGTCCCGTGAGGAACCGGTGCCATATTCCTGCCCAGCCAACACCACCAGGGGTGTTTCGGTTTGCCGGTATTTCATGGC
>DDNV01000018.1:14268-17653 GCA_002341315.1 Cellvibrionales bacterium UBA2511 | reverse complement strand
GGGTGTCGTTAAGCAGGCAGTTGCCAAACCCGCGCCGGTAGAAGAGGCGGTTGTTGAAGAGGCTCCCGCTGAGGAAGCATCGGCAGAGGCAGCTCCAGCAGAAGAGGCTGTGGCAGAGGAAGCGCCTGCTGATGAAACACCCGCAGAAGCAGCTCCCGCTGAATCGGCAGATGAGGAAACCAAATAAAAATTGTTGTGTGAACTCAAAAAAAGGCGGCTGGCAACAGCCGCCTTTTTTAGTGGGTACAGTGACGATGGAGCCGTTGGCTCTTGTTTTTTCAAGCGATTAGGATACTGTGACAATATACAGTATTTCGGGCGATTCCCATGACACTGATTCTCGGTATAGACCCGGGTTCGAGAAAGACCGGCTTTGGCCTTGTCAACGCCGTTGGTTCCAATGCTGAGTATGTTGCCAGTGGCATTATTCGCCTGCCGGATGGGGCGCTTCCGGATCGTCTCAAGGTGATCTTTGAGAGCCTTTCCAGCATTATCGAAGAGCATCATCCTGAGACAATGGCCATTGAGGATGTTTTCTTTGCCCGAGATCCCAGGGCTGCGTTGAAGCTCGGTCAGGCCCGTGGCGCCGCGATTGTGGCGGGTGTTGCCGCGGGATTGTCAGTGGCCGAATATGCCGCGCGGTCAGTCAAGCAGTCGGTGGTTGGCAGTGGCGCGGCTGGCAAGGATCAGGTGCAGCACATGATCACACGACTGCTGAAGTTGCCTTCGGCACCCTCTGAGGATGCCGCAGACGCACTTGCAGTGGCGCTATGCCACGCGCAAACAATGCGCACCACGGCCGGGTTGCCCCCTGATGTTCATTATGCCAGAGGGCGGTATAAATAATATGGCGAGTCCTGTAAAGAGAGGGGTTGCAAGGTGATCGGGAGAATTCATGGCACATTGCTGGAGCGCAAGGCACCGGAACTGCTGATTGATGTGCAGGGTGTCGGCTACGAAGTATTGGTGTCGCTCAATACGTTTTTTGATTTGCCGGTACCGGGGCAGACGGTGACTCTCCATACGCACTTTGTGGTGCGGGAGGATGTACAGCAACTTTACGGCTTTGCCGATACTGTCGAGCGCGAGTTATTTCGCAGCCTGATCAGGGTCAGTGGCGTGGGGCCGAAAATGGCGCTGGCCATTTTATCCGGAATGACGGCGGCTGATTTTGCCCATTCAGTACAGCATAACGATACCGCCACACTGGTGCGATTGCCCGGCGTCGGCAAAAAAACGGCCGAACGCCTGATCGTGGAAATGCGGGATCGCCTCAATCATTTTTCCACCGATTCGACGGACTCTCCAGTCACTGGCCAGGCAGGACGACAAACCGATACGGTTCGGGAGGCCGAGAGCGCACTGATTGCACTGGGTTACAAGCCCCAGGAGGCGGCCCGGATGATAACGGCTGTAGCCAGTGAAGGGCAATCCAGTCAGGAATTGATTCGCCTTGCTCTGAAAAGCATGGTTAAAAGCTAGCTCGTGCAAGATATACTGCGCCCATGATTGAGAACGACCGTCTTATATCCCCAGAAGCTTCCGTCCAGGAGGAGCGCTTTGATCGTGCGATTCGTCCCCTGAGTCTGGCCGACTACGTCGGGCAGCAGGCGGTTCGTGAGCAGATGGAAATATTTATCGGTGCCGCGCGCAAGCGCGGTGAACCACTGGATCACACACTGGTGTTTGGCCCCCCGGGTCTGGGCAAGACCACGCTGGCCCATATCATTGCCAATGAAATGGGTGTGGATCTGAAAACCACTTCCGGCCCGGTGCTGGAGAAAGCCGGTGATCTGGCGGCCCTGATGACCAATCTGGAGCCGGGAGACGTGTTGTTCATTGACGAGATTCATCGTCTGAGTCCCGTGGTGGAAGAGGTTATCTATCCAGCCATGGAAGACTACCAGCTGGATATCATGATCGGTGAAGGGCCTGCTGCACGTTCCATTAAGCTGGACTTGCCACCCTTTACCCTGGTTGGTGCAACGACCCGGGCGGGGTTGCTCACATCGCCGTTGCGTGATCGTTTTGGTATCGTGCAGCGCCTCGAGTTTTACTCAGTGGACGAGTTGAGTACGATTGTCGCGCGCTCTGCGGATATTCTCGGTGTGGCCATGGGGCAGCAGGGCGCTATGGAGATTGCCCGCCGTGCGAGGGGTACACCCAGAATAGCCAATCGCCTGTTGCGTCGGGTCAGGGACTATGCCGAGATCAAAGCAGATGGCAAGATCAGTGCGGAGGTGGCCGATCAGGCATTGAATATGCTCAATGTGGATGCCAATGGTTTTGATCATATGGATCGACGGCTGATGCTGACCATCATGCAGAAGTTTGATGGCGGGCCTGTGGGGGTGGACAGTCTGGCCGCCGCGATCAGCGAAGAGCGGGGAACGATCGAGGACGTACTGGAACCGTTTCTGATCCAGCAGGGATACTTGATGAGAACCACTCGGGGTCGAATGGTTACAAACCTTGCCTACCAGCACTTCGGTTTGAAAAGTCCACAAAAAAATGACCAACAACTGGATTTCATGGAGAAATGACCAGCGAATATTGTCTACCGATCCGTGTGTATGTGGAAGACACCGACGCGGGCGGGATTGTCTACTACGCCAATTATCTGAAGTACCTTGAGCGCGCCCGCACTGAACTGATGCGGTCGTTGGGTTATGACAAGCCGGCGCTGTTTGAGGGCATGCAGTTTGTGGTCTGTTCGGTGGAATTGAAGTACCGGCAACCGGCAGTATTGGATGACCAGATTGTTGCCACAGCCAAACTGGTTGCCGTGAGCAGAACCTCATTTACCATCGCCCAAAAAGTGCTGAGGGGTGAGCAGGTTCTAGTCGAGGGGGTCGTAAAAGCGGCCTGTATCAATCATCAAACGAAGCGACCCACGGCCATCCCGGCCGAGATGTTGCAAACATTGCAAGCCGCTATTTAACAAGAAAACAGGAGTTACCTGGTGACCGAACAATTATCACTCTGGAGTCTGATTGCCGATGCTTCCCTGCTGGTGCAATTTGTCATGGCGCTGTTATTTTTTGCTTCGATCATCTCCTGGGTAATGATCATCCAACGCGGGCTATACCTGAGAAATGCGGGGATTAATCTGCGCAAATTCGAGGATAACTTCTGGTCCGGGGTAGACCTTAATCAGCTCTATACGGATATTGGTGGCAGAGGTGCCGCTGAAGGTCTGGCGAGTGTATTCCGTGCCGGCTTCCGCGAGTTCAACCGACTGGCCCAGCAGGCTAATGTAGATGCGGATACGGTGATTGAAGGCACTGAGCGATCCATGCGAATTGCCCTGTCCCGGGAGGAGGAGCGGCTCAATCGTAATTTACCCTTTCTGGCCAGCGTTGCGTCGGTGAGCCCCTACATCGTA
>DDNV01000018.1:13809-14139 GCA_002341315.1 Cellvibrionales bacterium UBA2511 | reverse complement strand
TCGGTTTGTTTGGCACCGTTTGGGGGATCATGAACTCCTTTCGCGGACTGGCAACGGTACAGCAGGCCACCCTGGCAACTGTTGCGCCGGGTATCTCAGAAGCCTTGATCGCTACCGCCATGGGCTTGTTTGCCGCGATTCCGGCGGTGCTGGCCTACAATCGCTATTCAGCGTCGGCGGATAGTATCTACAGTGGCTATCAAACCTTTGCCGAGGAGTTCTCCAGTATTCTGCACCGCCGGGTACACGGTTAATGGCTATCCGGACTCCCAAACATAAAAGGCGGCTGGTGGCTGAAATCAATGTAGTGCCCTACATTGATGTGATGCT
>DDNV01000018.1:9539-13670 GCA_002341315.1 Cellvibrionales bacterium UBA2511 | reverse complement strand
CCCTACATTGATGTGATGCTGGTATTGCTGATTGTCTTTATGGTGACCGCTCCCATGTTGATGCAGGGGGTCAAGGTGGAGCTGCCACAGGCACCGTCCGCACCGCTTGACGACAAAGACCTGGAACCCCTCATTGTCTCTGTGAAGGCCGATGGGACTTACTACCTGGACCTCGGCAACGGCAAGAATATTGAAGAGCCGCTCACTTCCATTATTGAAAAAGTGCAGAAGGTGATGGGTGTGCAGCCGAAGACGCCCGTGCTGGTCTGGGGTGATGCAAAAGTGGATTATGGCACTGTGGTCAGGTTGATGAGTGAGCTGCAGAATGCCGGTGCGCCCTCTGTCGGGCTGGTCACCGAGCCGCCGCCGGGGAAAAACTAGCTACCGTGTTCGCCGGCAAAGTCTCCTCGTTTACCGTTGCCATTGTGGTGAGCCTGCTGTTGCATGCTTGCATGTTGGTGCTATTGGTGGTGCATTGGGAACCGGAGAGGAAAGAACGAAAAATTACCCAGCCGAAATATGTTCAGGCAACGTTGCTCAAGCTGGAAGAAAAAGCCAAGCCCAAGCCAAAGCCCCCGGTGCCCAAAGCGGCACCCAAGCCGGCACCCAAGCCGACCCCGAAACCGGCCCCTAAGCCCAAGCCCAAGCCAGCTCCGAAGCCTGCGCCAAAACCGGAACCCAAGCCCGCGCCAAAACCGGAACCGAAACCGGAGCCCAAACCGCAAATAGACAAGCGACAACTTGAACAGGCACTGGCCAGTGCCCTGGCCGAGGAAGAGGCATTTTTGGCAGCCGCGAACGATGAGGAGTTGGCCAGCAGTTACGCGGATTACATTTTTGAGCGTGTGGCCGCCAACTGGAGTCGCCCCCCCAGTGCCCGTCGTGATATGGAGGTTGAGTTGCTGGTACAGCTGGTGCCAACTGGACAAGTGGTTAGCGTAGTTGTTGTCAGATCCAGTGGTAATAAAGCATTTGATCGTTCTGCCGAACAAGCGGTGCTTAAAGTGGGCCGGTTCGAAAAGTTAAAGGAACTGCCGCCGAAGGTGTTCGAGACTTATTTTCGTAAATTGCCATTAATTTTCAGACCAGATGATTTGAGGTTATAAACAGTGAGGAAAACCGGGTTTCTACTAAGTTTGTGCGTGTTTATGACGTGCTGGCTGCCGTCAGCATTTGCCGAATTCACCATCGAAATTACCCAGGGCGTTGACAATCCGACCCGTATCGCCATCTCACCGATGACGCTCGGTGGTCGGGCGTTGCCTGAAGATATCAGTAACATCGTTTCAGCGGACCTGGATCGCAGTGGCCTGTTCAATTCGATACCCCGGCAAAACATGTTGTCATTTCCCGCTCGTGAGAATGACGTCTACTTGCGTGACTGGCGGGTTCTCGGTGCAGAATATCTGGTGGTTGGCGATGTGACCGATCATGGGGGCAGTTATAAAGTGACGTTCAGCCTTATGGAAGTGGCTGGAGGACGCAAGCTGTTTACCAAGGCGGTGGATGGAAAGGCTGCACAGTTGCGAGATATCGCTCACCACATCAGCGATCAGGTGTATGAAACTATCACCGGCATCCCCGGTGCTTTTTCCACCCGCATTGCCTACGTGAGTGCTATTCCCAAGAACGGAAAAATGTCATTTCGCCTGATGGTCTCTGATGCGGATGGTGCCAGAGAGCGTTTGTTGTTGGCATCAGACGAGCCGATCATGTCACCGGCCTGGTCCCCCGATGCCAAGGAGTTGGTGTATGTCTCTTTTGAAACAGGTCGACCGGCCATCTTCCGTCAAAATCTTGCCACGGCAGCACGCGAGCAGTTGACCAATTTCCGGGGTCTCAACGGCGCACCTTCCTGGTCACCCGATGGTCGAAAACTGGCTCTGGTCTTATCAAAAGACGGCAATCCCGAACTTTATACGCTTGATTTGGCGACGCGAAAATTTACGCGCGTGACCACGCATTTTGCGATTGATACTGAACCAAACTGGACCCCGGACGGAAAATCGCTGGTTTTTACCTCAGATAGGGGTGGAGCGCCACAAATTTATAAGTTAACCATTGCCAGCGGGCAGGTAGAACGCTTAACCTTCGCAGGGTCGTACAATGCCAGACCAAGACTTGCTCCTGATGGGCGCACTTTAGTTATGGTGCACCGCGATAAAGGCGATTTTCATATCGCTTCACAGGACCTGGTTACGGGCGACCTGAGAGTTTTAACACAAACGTATCTGGATGAATCCCCTACAGTTGCCCCGAATGGTGCTATGTTGATTTACGCAACCAAACAAGGCAGCAAGGGAGTACTGGCAGCTGTTTCGCTGGACGCGGGTGTGAAATTTTTACTGCCAGCAACTGTCGGCGATGTCCGAGAGCCTGCCTGGTCACCAAAATAAACAAGCTACATTTAGTTACAGGAGAAAAAAATGAAAAATCAACTGCTCAAATACGGCGCTTTGGTAACCGTTGTGATGGCGCTGTTATCGGGCTGTTCCTCGACCGGTACTGATACAACAGATACAGCGAGTGCCGGCACGTCAGTGCCAAGCAGTCAAGTGTCTACGGGTTCAGTATCAACTGAAGGCGTAACCGCGACGACACTGGGTACCGATACTGCTGTGCCACGGGTATTCTACTTCGAGTTTGATCGCGCAGTTCTCAATGCCGAATCTACCGCTGCGTTGCGCCTCCATGCTGAATGGTTGCGTGACAATCCGGTCAATGTTCGACTCGAGGGCCATGCTGACGAGCGTGGAACCCGTGAATACAACATGGCGCTGGGTGAGCGTCGGGCCAATGCCGTTCGCGATTTCCTGATTTCCGAGGGTGTGAATGGCAATTTGCTGGAAGTGATCAGCTACGGTGAGGAAAGCCCTGCTTCCCTAGATAGCAATGAAACTGCCTGGGCGTTGAATCGTCGCGTAGAAATGAAGTAATCGCGCCCCAGGCGCTGTTGCTGTTTTTTGCAAACGTCCGGTGTTCAAACACCGGGCGTCTTGCCATTCCAGTGTAGCGTTTTTCCGTACAGTCGGTAGAGGATATCCCCATGCGTGTGACTGCAATTGGTATTATTCTTTTCTCTCTCCTCCCCATCGTTGGTTTTGCCGCTGCGCCCGTCTCTGAACTGGGCAGCCAGCCCCAAGCTACCTCTCCCAGGACTGTCCCTGCCACACCTGCGGAACCCGCTCAGACACCCGCCTTTAATGGGGGAACTCAATACCAGATGCAGATGTTGCAGGAAGAAGTTCGAACCCTGCGCGGTATGGTGGAAGAATTGAGCCATGAAATCCGTCAGTTGAAATCCCGTCAGATGGATGACTACATGGACCTCGATCGGCGGCTCAGTGCTATTGCAGTCGGTGACTCGTCGGTGACCCCCACCCCAAATCGGGCTGATAGCCCTTTAGCTGATAGCTCCTCTGCTAACAGTCCCACTGCTGAACGAGCCACTTCCAGCACTGATGAAGCAAAGCACTACAGCAATGCCTATGACCAGTTAAAAGCCGGTAAGACTGAAGATGCCATTGCCCTGTTTAAACAACATCTCACCGATTATCCAGATGGCAAGCTGGTGGCCAATGCGCATTACTGGCTAGGTGAAATTTATCTGCTACAGAATGATCTCGATGCTGCCCGTCAGGCTTTCTCTGCCGTGGTAGATCAGTATCCGGCGAACCGTAAGGCCTCCGACGCCGCCTTCAAACTTGGTCAGGTGTATTTCCTGATGGGTGATAAAGCGAAGGCCAAATCCCTGTTGGAAGCCTCCGCCGCGGGCAATGATAACGCGGCGACCCTGGCAAAACGCTATCTGGAGCAACACTTTTAATCGGATGGCCTCTTGATTTTACAAATGTCGGTTAAACTGCGGCATTGATGACATGCAGTACCTCCCATGAACCCAGCGTCTGTTCGCATTACTGAAATTTTCTATTCTCTCCAGGGTGAGTCGACCACGGTTGGCCTGCCGACGGTTTTTGTGCGACTGACCGGTTGCCCGTTGCGCTGTCATTACTGCGACACGGAATATGCTTTCTACGGTGGTGAGCGTCGCTCAATCGAGCAGATTCTGGAAGAGGTAAGTACCTTTAAAATTTCGCGGGTGTGTGTCACCGGCGGCGAACCGCTGGCCCA
>DDNV01000018.1:2220-9365 GCA_002341315.1 Cellvibrionales bacterium UBA2511 | reverse complement strand
AAACAGCGGGTGCTTTATCCATCGCTGAGGTGGACTCTCGAGTGACCAAAGTGATGGATTTGAAAACCCCCGCCTCTGGTGAAGTGAATCGCAACCTGTATGAAAACATTGCTTACCTGAAACCCTCCGACCAGATTAAGTTTGTGATCTGTAACAGACAGGACTACGAATGGGCCAGGATGAAGCTCGACGAGTTCAGTCTGCCGGGCTGTGTCACTGACATTCTGTTTTCTCCGAGTTTCGGCCAGCAAGATGCTACCGAACTGGCAGAGTGGGTGCTGAATGACAGGTTGCCGGTCAGGTTTCAGCTTCAATTGCATAAATTGTTGTGGAAAGATGCCCCGGGACACTGAATGACTGTGAACGAAAATAACAGGGCCGTGGTACTGGTATCCGGCGGCCTGGATTCAACGACGGTACTGGCGCTGGCAAAAAGTCAGGGATTCAGCTGCTATACCCTGAGCTTTGATTACGGGCAGCGGGCCCAGGCAGAACTGGTCGCCGCCCGGCGCTGTTCTGAACAGCTGGGGGCCGAGGAACACAAGGTCATTAAACTGGATCTGAGGGCCATTGGTGGCTCTGCCCTGACCGATGACCGTATCGATGTGCCGGAGGAGCAGACCAGCGGCATTCCCGTGACGTACGTGCCGGCCCGCAATACGGTATTTCTCTCCATTGCGCTGGGTTGGGCAGAGGTGCTGGGTGCCCAGGATATTTTCATCGGGGTCAACGCGGTGGATTATTCCGGTTATCCGGATTGTCGTCTCGACTACATCGAAGCCTTTGAAAAAATGGCCAATCTCGCCACCAAAGCAGGGATTGAAGGACATTACCTCCGAATCAACAAACCGCTGATTAATCTCACCAAAGCAGAAATTATCCTTCAGGGCACGCTGGCGGGGGTCGATTATGCAGAAACGGTCTCCTGCTATCAGGCGAACGAGCGAGGTTTTGCCTGCGGTCGATGTGATAGTTGTCGGCTGAGAAAATCGGGTTTTCAGGAGGCCGGGTTGCCAGATCCCACCCGTTATGTCGGTACAGAATAAACACTTGATTTTTGACTCCCCATAAGTAAGATATGCGCCTCTTCTGAGGGTCGTTAGCTCAGTTGGTAGAGCAGTTGGCTTTTAACCAATTGGTCGCTGGTTCGAATCCAGCACGGCCCACCAAACCAATAAAAAGGCCGCCCCAATGGGGCGGCCTTTTTATTGGTAGGCGATTTGTTGTGGATTCGTTCGTTAAAGCGTGGTTCGACAAACGCCGTCAGGCGTTTGGACCGAGCGGTCGTAGACCGCGAAGCCCCTAGGGGTCAAAACAGTGACAAACTGTTTTGAGTCAATCCAGCACGACCCACCAAATACAGAAATGCCGGGCTTGCCCCGGCTTTTTTATCTGTGCGCGAGGAATAGAGGCCGCCATTCTCAAGGTGCCGGAGTATTTTAAGCGGACCTGAGGGTTCGGGTCGTGAACGGCGGTTGTTTGTCAGGGTCAAAATGATCAGACACACTCAGTCAAATTGGCAACAGAGGGATCTGGTATCTATGGTAAAATTCTTGCGTAGTATTTAATCTCGGTTTTTTATGAAAGATCCAAAACTCCATATTGCCAGCGATTCTGATCACCGTGAGGTGGTCGAACAGTACTTGGGTAAATTGCATGAGGAGCCTCGCTACACGCCCGAGCAAGAGGCCGTATATCGGACTTCGATCAAGCGGCTGTTGAAAGAGCGCAATGCAGTTATCGTGGCACACTACTACACAGATCCGGTCATTCAGTCTTTAGCTGAAGAGACGGGTGGGCTGGTCTCGGATTCTCTGGAAATGGCCCGCTTTGGCCATGATCACCCGGCTTCCACCCTGATCGTGGCCGGCGTCAGGTTTATGGGCGAAACCGCGAAAATTCTGAATCCGGAAAAAACGGTACTGATGCCTACTCTGGAAGCAACCTGCTCTCTGGATATCGGCTGCCCTGCCAATGATTTCAATGATTTCTGCGATGAAAACCCAGATCGCACGGTGGTTGTTTACGCGAACACTTCGGCGGAGGTAAAGGCGCGTGCGGACTGGGTGGTAACATCCAGTATTGCGCTGGATGTGGTGGATTACCTGGACAGCTGTGGTGAGAAGGTTCTCTGGGCACCCGACAAATATCTCGGCAGCTACGTGCAGAAAAAAACCGGCGCGGACATGCTGTTGTGGGATGGCAGTTGTATTGTCCACGAGGAGTTCAAGGCCCGGGGGGTGCTCAGTATCAAACAGCTCTACCCCGGTGCCGCTATTCTGGTTCACCCTGAATCCCCGGAAGCGATGGTGGCCATTGCCGATGTGGTGGGATCCACCTCACAACTGATCGAGGCTGCCAGGACCCTGCCCAACCAGCAGATGATTGTTGCCACGGATAGCGGTATTTTTTACAAGATGCAGCAGGCGGCGCCGGACAAAGAATTGATTATTGCGCCCACTGCCGGTGAGGGAGCCACCTGCCGGAGTTGTGCCCATTGTCCCTGGATGGCCATGAATCATCTGGAGAACCTGATGGAGTCACTTGAGCACGGCACCAACGAGATTCATGTGGACCCAGCGGTTGGCCGGCGCGCAATGGTATCTCTGCAGCGGATGCTGGCATTTCGCGAGCAGCAGTTGGCCGAGTCGTAACTCTCTGCAACGCCGGGCAGACTGCTTGACTTGCAGCTGTCACCCCTAGAAGTTTTTCATCTTTTCCTGCAAATCGGCCAGATCTCTCAGCTGCTGGTCAATAATGGCAGTCTCCTGATAATCGTGAACCAGCAGTTTTCTGGCATAACCCAGTTGTTCCCTGGCCTTGTCAAATACCCCGTTGAGAATAAAATATTGCGCGCGGGCCTTGTGTACTCCGGCGATATCGCCGGCCAGACCACTGACTTCCGCCAGCTGAAACCAGACGTAGGGTCGATCGGGGTAGCGCTGGGCCAGCTCTTCAAGCACTTTTTCAGACTCGGTGAACTGGTTGGCCTTGAGGTAAACTTCGGCCAGCATCATCCTGAGCGCATAACTTTTCGAATTGTGGCGCAAAAGGTTTTGCGCCTTCTCGATGGCCGAAATATATTTCCCTTCCCGGCGGTCAATTTCGATCTCAGCCAATAGGTAAGTGAGTCTATCGGGCGATGAGCTAATTAACTGGCTGAGGTTTTTTCTTGCATCATCGAAGTTCCCCAGCCCCATGTGCGCCAAAACCAGGCCGTAGCGAGAGGCATCCTTATTGAGGCTGTCGCCTTCCAGTTCGCTGTTGAAGCGGTTGAGCGATGCCGCCGCATTTTTTTCGATGGCAACCAGCGCGCGGGCCCGCATCAAGTGATATTCAATATTATCCGGATAATGTTTTAACGGAAATTGACTGACGCGGTTTTTGGCGTCTGCAACGCGATTTTCCGTCAGTGGGTGGGTGAGCAGAAATTCTGGCGGTTTGCTGCCGGTGTAGCGGGTTGCCCGCAGCATTTGCTCGAACATGGCGGAGACACCTTTCGGGTCCATACCGGCGGCGTAAATTGTCTGGATGCCGAGTCGATCGGCTTCCTGTTCGTTTTGACGGCTGTAACGCATGGCATTTTCCATGCTGTGAGCCTGACTGGCGGTCATCGCGGCCATCCCGGCATCACCGCCCACAGTGGCGGCAATCACGAGGCTGGCCAGCATGGCAGCCATCGTGGTGGTCGCGTTCTTGCGCTGTTGTTCGACCCGGCGGGCAAAATGCCGCTGGCTGAGGTGAGCCAGCTCATGGGCCAGCACAGAGGCGATCTGGTGTTCGGTCTTGGCGTAGCGGAACAACCCCGTGTGTACGCCAATAACGCCACCCGGAACCGCGAAGGCGTTCATTGATGGATTATTGATCGTCACCAGTGATAGGCGGTGATCTTTTAATTCGCTGTGGGCGGCGAGTTGGTAGAGTAGTCCCTCCAGGTAATCATACAGTTGGGGATCGTTGTATTCGGAGATCCTGCTGCGGTAGGCTCGCAGCCAGGCCTGTCCGAGTTCAAATTCCTGTTGCTGTGAGATAATGGCTGAGGCGGTATCGCCCAGCGCTGGCAACTCAATATTGGCGCTGTGTGCCGGCGCGATCAGCAGCACGGTCAGCATTAACCGGTTCAGGAAAAACATGATGGAGCCTGTGTGCACTGCTTGAACATCCATTAATACGTGAAAGTGATATGTGAGAGGGTGACAATTTCTCTGGATAGTAACGCAACTCTATGACCTAATTCATGCGGATTCGTGCGTTTTCATCTGAAAAAACCGACCACATCGCAGATGTTTCACCAGTCCTTGATGCACTGGTAATGATTTCGTAATCTGATTTTTGTAATTTTTTAATTGCCCCGACAGGAAAAATGCTATGTGGAAAGTGCTTGGCACTTGGGTCGACCGCTACTTTGGTGAAGAAGAAGCGGTATTGCTGGCTTTGATGCTGGTGATTGCGTTGGTCGTTATGGTCACCTTTGGCCAGATTCTGGCCCCTTTTGTTGCAGCCATTATTTTTGCTTTTCTGCTCCAGGGTGGTGTCAATCGTCTGGTTAGATGGAGAGTACCCCGTCTGGTTGCGGTGGTGCTGGTATTCCTGTTGTTTGTCGGTGTATTCCTCACGATTCTGATCGTCGTTCTGCCCCTGATCGGACGTCAGGCCGCCAATCTTGCCAGTGAAATTCCGGACATGATACGGCACTGGCAAAGTGTCCTGCTGTTGCTTCCCGAAGAGTATCCGCACCTCATTTCAGAGTCCCAGCTGAAAGAGTTGCTGGGTCAGGCATCAAAGGAAGTGGCGAGTATGGCAGAGCGACTGGTGAGTTTTTCTTTCAGTACCTTTCCCAGCCTGGTCATCATGATGGTCTATCTGGTACTGGTTCCGCTGCTGGTATTTTTTATGCTGAAAGACAAGGAGGAGCTGTTGGACCTGCTCGCCTCTATGCTGCCCCAGGAGCGGCCTGTCATGTGGCGGATCTGGCATGAAATGAACCTGCAAATGGCCAATTATGTGCGTGGCAAAGCCATTGAAATACTGGTGGTGGGGCTGGTCAGCTACGTCTTTTTTCTTTTTATGGGATTGCAATATGCTGCTCTGCTGGGACTCCTGGTGGGATTGTCAGTAGTGATACCCTATATCGGAGCGATGATCGTCACTTTTCCAATCGCCGCCGTGGGTTACTTTCAGTGGGGGTTTGGCTCGGAACTGCTCTGGCTGATGGTGGGTTACGGGATTATTCAGGCGCTGGATGGTAATGTGTTGGTGCCACTACTGTTTTCGGAAGCTGTTAACCTTCATCCCATTGCGATTATCCTCGCGGTCCTGGTGTTTGGCGGCCTGTGGGGTTTCTGGGGGGTGTTTTTTGCCATTCCCCTCGCCACGCTGGTCAAGGCGCTTTATAACGCCTGGCCGCGAACTGATTTGCCGAACCCGTTGTCGGAGTAACTTTACCCATAAGATGGAATTCCATGAAAAGACTTGTTGTTGTATTTGTCTGTCTGTTTTGTGTTGCCGGAGCTTACAGTGAGGCGACCTCTTTTTCGCCTCAGTCCTCCAGTGATAGTGATATTGCCCGCAGTGAAAATGATCAGTCTGTCTACCGCCATCTGACATTGCCCAATACGCTTCAGGTCCTGCTTGTCTCCGATCCCGATGCGGACAAGGCGGCGGCGGCACTGGATGTCTTCGTGGGCAGTTCGCATGACCCTGTTCGACGTCAGGGGCTGGCACATTTTCTTGAGCATATGCTGTTTCTGGGTACGGACAAATACCCCGAGCCAGACGAGTATCAGGCATTCATCGGCCAGCACGGTGGGCAGCACAATGCCTATACGTCGTTCGAGCACACCAACTATTTCTTTGATATTGATCCGGCGCATTTTGAGCCGGCTCTGGACCGGTTTTCACGGTTTTTTGTCGCGCCACTGTTTAATGCAGATTATGTAGAGCGTGAAAAGAATGCAGTGCATTCAGAGTACAAGGCCCGCATCAAAGATGATTACCGCCGCCAGATGGATGTCTACAGCCAGGTCGTCAATCCGGCACACCCGGCAGCCAAATTCAGCGTCGGTAATCTGGATACGCTGGCGGATGAAAAGGGTCAGCTTCGCGAGGACCTGCTCTCTTTTTACAAGGCGCACTATTCAGCCAACCGGATGGCCCTCGTGGTTTTGGCGCCACAGCCTCTGGATCAGTTGGAAGCCATGGTCAGAGACCGCTTTGCCAATGTGCCCAACCATGCCAGCCAGCAGCCAAAGCATGGCAAACCACTGTTGGAACCGGGTGAGCCGCCGAAGCTGGTCTCTGTGCAACCCGTTCGTGAGATGCGGGAGTTGTCCATCACCTTTCCCCTGCCGGCAGTGGATCAGTATCAACGTGAACAACCGCTCGGCTATCTTGGCAATCTGATCGGTCACGAGGGTAAGGGCAGTCTGCTTTGGCTGTTGAAAAACAGGGGCTGGGCCGAGAACCTGCGGGCCGGCCAGGGTATTTCCGATACCAGCGGCAGCAGTTTCAGTGTGACGGTTGGCTTGACACCGGAGGGTTACGCAAACTGGCAACAGGTGCTGTCACTGGTATTCCGCCAGATCGATCTGGTTGCTGATGAGGGGATTTCCCAGTGGCGTTTTGACGAGCAGGGCGCGCTGGCAAACATGCAGTTTCGTTACATGGAGCAGGATGACCCGGTGCATAGGGTGAGTCGTCTGGCCAATCGCCTTCATCAATACCCCTACACTGAAGTGCTCCGTGGGCCCTACCGCATGGATCTTTATGATGCCGGGCTGATCGCCGATATGGCTTCCCGTATGACAGCGGATAATGCCATGGTGTTATTGGCTGCACCGGAAGTTGAAACCAACGCAGCGACGACTCTCTATCAGGTGCCCTACAAAGTTGAACCGCTACCGAAAATACAGCCTGTGGCGGCGACCACTGACCTGTCGTTGCCTGGAAAAAACCCCTTTATTCCCGAGCGTTTTTCTCTGAAACATCCAAATAAGGCCTCTGAACCAGGATTGGCTGAGCTGTTGGTCAAGCAGCCAGATTACCGGTTGTGGCACTACGCCGATCATTTTTATCGGGTGCCCAAAGCGCAGCTTTATGTGGCAGTCAAGACACCGGCAGTAGAAGGGGTGCGTCATGCGGCAATG
>DDNV01000018.1:0-2086 GCA_002341315.1 Cellvibrionales bacterium UBA2511 | reverse complement strand
GAGGGGTGCGTCATGCGGCAATGATGGATCTGTATTTACGGGCAGTTGAGTATTCATTGAATGAAACCAGTTATGAGGCGGCTCTGGCTGGCTTGCGCTATGGCATCAATCGCCGCCCAGACGGGCTGGGCTTCATGATCAGTGGTTTTGACGACAAGCTCTCGGTGTTATCAGCAGCTGTTGTCGAAGCGTTGCTGACCACTGAGCTGACGGATGAGAGGCTCGAATTACTGCGCCAGGAACTGATTCGGAAGTGGCGCAATAGCACTCAGGATACGCCTTATATCCAGCTGATGCGCGAAGTCGGGCTGTTGCTCAATACCACTGCATGGCAGCCAGCGCGACTGGCCGATGAATTGGAGAAACTTGATTTCAGCACGTTCAGGCAGTATGTGAAAACGATTTTTAACGGTGCTTCGCTGGAATTGTTGGCCAGTGGCAACCTGCAGGTAGAAGAGGTAAAAGTGCTGGCGCAGTCACTGTCGGAGCAGCTGGCATCCGGCAATCCGGCTGACTGGTTGCCCAGGGGGATTGCCAGGGTGGCGCCTGGGGAAAAAATTAATGCGCCCATGTCCATCCCGCACAAGGATGCGGGGATTCTTCGTTACTACCAGGGTCGCGATGACTCGGTGGCGGAAGCCGCCCGCTTCATGTTTCTGAGGCAACTGATCAAATCTCCGTTCTTTCACGAACTGCGTACCGAGCAGCAGTTGGGCTATGTTGTTGCGGCTGTTGATCAGGGCCTGGAGAGGGTGCCGGGGTTTGGGCTGCTTGTGCAGTCTCCATCGGCACCACTGTCCCGGCTTGAACAGGCTATTGATCAGTTTCTCGATTCATATGCAGAGCAGTTGGCGGCAATGCCGGCTGAGGAATTTGAGCGCCATCGCGCCTCTATCCTCACAGGGCTGACAGAGAAACCGAAAAGTCTCGCGGAGCAGAGCGGGCGATTCTGGACTAGCATTGACCTGAGGGATTACCAGTTTGACATGCGCCAGCAATTGATCGTAGAAGTCCAGAATCTGACACATGCGCAAATGCTGGAGGTCTATAGGAACGTCGTTGTCGCGGCTGGTTTTTCAATGCAGGTTGATACTTCGGCAGGGGATTTTATGTCAGGGTCTGGGCTGGCTAAAGAGCGGGATGTCTATCGGCTACCCGAAAAAATGTAATAAAACTATTTATTGTTTTTCGGGAAAACATTAATAATAAATGTTATTTTTCATGTAGTTATTATGTTTTTAGAAAAATATATTTATAAGCACCTTTTGTTTCTGCGGTTGAATAAGTATTTTTTGGTAGATAAACTACACGAAATGGCTTGAATCGTCAGGTTAACGGTGTTTTTGGTTGCCCGACTGATCAAGTTGCCAGTCACCATAAAAAAGAAAGGTATCGATCATGCAAGACGATATGGATCCCGTCGAAACCCGGGAGTGGCTCGAATCGCTGGATTCCGTATTGACGTTTCAGGGCCCGGAGAGGGCAGCCTATCTGCTTCAGAAGCTACTGGATCGAGCCACTGCCACCGGGGTCGGCATGCCACCCGCCGTAGTTACCCCCTACAGGAATACGATCCCGGTCATTCGTGAAAAACGCATGCCAGGTGACCTGTTCATGGAGCGCCGGATTCGCTCGATCATCCGCTGGAATGCTCTGGCTATGGTGATGAGGGCCAACAAAAATCCTGATGAGGGTATTGGAGGGCATATTGCCTCTTTCGCCTCGTCGGCCACGCTTTACGATATTGGCTTTAATTATTTTTTTCGGGGCAACGAGGGCGAAGAGCAGGGCGACCTGATCTATTTTCAGGGTCACAGTGCGCCGGGAATTTATGCCCGCTCTTATCTCGAAGGGCGTTTCGACGAAGATGCCCTGGATAATTTCCGACGAGAAGTGGATGGGAAAGGGCTCTCCTCATACCCTCATCCTTGGCTGATGCCTGATTATTGGCAATTTCCCACCGTTTCCATGGGGCTGGGTCCCCTGCAAGCGATATACCAGGCGCATGTGATGCGCTACATGTCGGCGCGTGGCATGTCTCCGCGAGCTGATCGAAAGGTGTGGGCATTCCTCGGCGACGGCGAGT
>DDNV01000046.1:6979-11788 GCA_002341315.1 Cellvibrionales bacterium UBA2511 | reverse complement strand
GCACGCTAATCCTGGAAGGCGGATCCATTGAAACCGATGGCAATGGCACCCTGCTGACCACGGCCCAGTGTCTGCTGAACCGAAACCGCAATCCCTCACTTGACCAGACAGAGATAGAACAACAACTCTGCAAAGATCTGGGTGTGAAAAAAATCAACTGGCTACAGCACGGCGCTCTGCAAGGGGACGACACTGACAGTCATGTCGACACCCTGGCAAGACTCTGCCCCAATAACGTGATTGCCTATCAGGCCTGCGATGACAAAACCGACAGTCATTTTTCGGAATTACAGCTTATGGCGAACGAATTACAGGGCATGACCAGTGCCGATGGCAGCAGCTACCGCCTGATTCCACTGCCCTGGCCCTCTGCAAAATACGATCAAACGGGCCAGCGACTACCTGCCACCTACGCCAACTTTCTGGTTTTCAACCACCTAGTTATTGTACCTACTTACCGGGATACAAAAGACAGCGAGGCATTGGCGCAACTGGCAAAGGCGTTCCCGGGATACCAGGTCGAGGGGGTTGATTGCCTGCCGGTTATCCAACAGCATGGCAGCCTTCACTGTATTACCATGCAATTGCCCAAGGGCACACTGAATGCTCATTAATCCATGACCCGAGGTAACGCTTCTATGGCTGAACTAACGATTGGCATTGTCCAACACGCTTGCAGTGAAGACGTGGCCGAAAATCTGGAAAAGACCATGACCGGCATCCGCGAGACAGCTGCTAACGGAGCCCAGCTGGTGGTATTGCAGGAGTTGCATCGCAGCCTGTATTTTTGCCAGCAGGAAGATACGGCCATGTTCGATCTGGCGGAAACCATCCCCGGCCCCACTACCGACCGGCTGGGCGCGCTGGCCAGAGAGCTGGGTGTTGTCATTGTCACATCGTTATTTGAGCGACGCGCGCCGGGTCTCTACCACAACACAGCAGTCGTGCTGGACAATGACGGCAGCATCGCCGGAATGTATCGCAAAATGCACATCCCCGATGACCCCGGTTACTATGAAAAATTCTATTTCACCCCCGGCGATCTGGGCTTCAACCCGATCCCGACATCACTTGGCAAACTGGGTGTGCTGGTTTGCTGGGACCAATGGTTTCCGGAGGCCGCCCGGCTGATGGCAATGGCTGGCGCAGACCTGCTGATCTACCCGACGGCAATCGGCTGGAGTCCCGTGGATGATCATGCAGAACAGCAACGTCAGCGCGAGGCCTGGATAACCATTCAGCGCGCACACGCCGTCGCCAATGGCCTGCCAGTGATTAGTGTCAATCGTATTGGCCATGAAGCTGACCCGAAAGGCGGGCCCGGGGCACTGTTTTGGGGATCCAGCTTCGTCGCAGGGCCACAGGGAGAGATTATCTGGCAGGCAGAGAGTAGCAGGGAGGCGTTCTCAGTGACACAGATCGACCTGAGCCGCAGCGAGACTGTACGCAGAATATGGCCCTACCTGAGGGATCGCCGCATTGATCACTACAACCAGCTGACCAAACTGTATCGGGATTAACGCAGCTCCATACCAACCAGCATATTCCTGCCCAACCGAGATAACACAACAGTACAAACCATCGACTAAAGTGAATTATCAGCGTCAATTGACCCGCCCGGTTCCCCAAAATCCGAAATGCAGAATTATAGTTCGGCAAGATCAGCACCAGACCGTCGGAGAACAAGAGCTCCCTCCGTTCTTATTTCGGGTTCGGGCTCAGCGGGCAGGTGATCAAACAGATCAGGCACCATAGCTCACTATTTTTATCATGGAATTTTCGAACGCTTTATCCAATACGGCAACTATCACAAACATGCCGGCGAACACCTTCAGCTGGCACAGGTTCAGGAGGTGAATGAAAGCCTGTTCGTGAATATCTATTCAAAAACACGTATATTCCCAAGTCTTTTTCATCCCCGACTAAGGACATATTGATGCTCTTTGCACTTATTGTTGGCGGCCTGATCGGCTACGCCTTTGGCAAACTTCCCGGCTTCCTCATTGGTGCTGCGATCGGTGCTTTCCTTTTTAACCTGATGAAAAGCCAGCTTATCGGCAAACTTCAGAAAATACAGTCCGGCTTCTTTGAATCTGTCTTTGCCGTCATGGGTGCGCTGTGCAAAGCAGACGGTGTGATATCCAGAGACGAGATACAAATGGCTGAAACCATGTTCGCGCGCTTCCGCCTGAATGAAGATCAGAAAGCCAAAGCCAGAGCTGCCTTCAACCGAGGCAAAGAACAGGACTTTGACTTGGACGCGGAGCTCAACCATTTCCTGCAGATCAGCGGTCGGCAACCGGCTTTACTGAAGATGTTTCTTCAGGTGCAGGTATCCGCCGTCGCCGCCGATGGAGTTATCCACCCTGCAGAACATGAAATGCTGGTTCAAACCGCCCGAATACTGGGACTGCCTGAAAGCCAGGTCGATCAGCTGGAAGCCATGTTGCGTGGAGCCCATACCGGACACACCGGCGCCGGCCCGGGGCAGCGCCCCACCACACAGCAGATTGATGATGCCTACAAGGTACTGGGTGTATCGCCCTCTGCCGACGATACCGAGATCAAGAAGGCGTTCCGCAAACTGATGAGTGAGAACCATCCCGACAAACTGGCCGGCAAGGGCCTGCCTGAGAGCATGCGCGAAATGGCGGAAGAACGAACCCAGGAAATCAGCCACGCCTATGACGTAATCAAGGATGTCCGCAAAAAAAGCGCCTGAAATAATCAGAACCATCGCGATATTTTGGCAGGGCAGTTGTCGTCTCTCTCAAACAACTAATCAGTACGCCTGTTTAGCAATCACAATAGCTTTTTCTGCAAAGCGATATATGAAAAGACGAAAATATCTCGGTAACTATCCGGCACAACCGGTTTGGAATGAAGTATATGAAGGATCATGATGTTTATACTTTTTGTGAGAACTTGCATCATTCAAGTATTTAAACCTTCTCTAATAATCAGTCTGTCCTCGATCTTACCTATCAATCCACCAGTATCGCTTAGCGTTCCTTCGAATCTACAACCAGCATCGTTCCGATAATCAACGCCTTATTTCCTGTCTAGGCCGCCAAAAACCCCAATAAAAAACCCGCAGTTACGCGGGTTTTTGGATTCCGTCGGACTTAAACGGACTATAAATGGTGCCCAAGGCCGGACTTGAACCGGCACGGCTTTCGCCACTACCCCCTCAAGATAGCGTGTCTACCAATTCCACCACTTGGGCAAAACATTGCTTTAAGCTTCCTATTGCGCAGTGTCAGGCACAGGAATATCCGATACGGAACCGGTATCACCGCCCGGAGCAGCAGGAATCTCCTCACCATCTTCCACATTGGGAACATCTGATTCCATCATCTGCTGGATAGCTTCCAGCTCTGGCAGAATCTTGTCACCCACTGCCACCTTATCTTTGGCGATCACAGCCAGAGATACACTGGTAACAAAAAACAGGGTTGCCAGTATTGCGGTTACTTTGCTGAAGAAATTCCAGCCACCGGCACTGCCCAGGATGGTTTGCGAGGCACCGGCACCAAATGAGGCACCCGCCTCTGCGCCTTTTCCCTGCTGCAACAGAATCATGCCAATAATGGCAAGCGCCGTTAACAAATGAACGATCAGTATGATTTTTTCCATTTACTCAATTCAGTCAATTCGCAACGCATGCTTTTTTACAAATCTCCCTGAATTCGCCTGAATCCAGAGAGGCCCCGCCGATCAGAGCGCCATCAACGTCTTGTTGTGCAAACAGCTCTGCAGCATTGGCAGCTTTAACACTGCCACCGTAAAGTATTCTTGTTTTCATCCCGGGTTCGCCCAATTGCTGACGAATTTCCCGATGTATTTCCTGTGCCTGTTCCGCGGTAGCAGTTTTGCCAGTACCTATCGCCCAGACCGGTTCGTAGGCTATCACTCCATTGCACACGGATTCCAGACCCGCTTGCTCCAATACTGCGTCTAATTGGGCCGCAATCACCGCCAGGGTCTTTCCGGACGCCCTCTGCTCGAGGGTTTCGCCGACACATAGCACCGGAATCAGACCGCTGCGCTGGCTGGCAACAAACTTCTCCGCTACCTGCCTGTCCTTCTCTCCGAACAGACTGCGACGTTCAGAATGACCAACGAGCACATAGCGACACCCGATATCCAGCAACATGTCTGCTGCAACTTCACCGGTATAGGCACCAGCCTGATACTCGGAAACATTCTGGGCGCCCACGTCGATACCGGAACCACAGAGTGTAGATACCACTTGTGGGAGATAAACATAAGGTGGGAAAACGGCCACTTCAGCTGTTGTGCTAATCCCCGACAACCCGTCCAGAAGAAGGTCAATCGCTTCACGACTGCCATTCATTTTCCAGTTGCCTGCCACCAATGGACGTCGCATGTTAGGGTTTTCCCGACCCTGAAAAGGGGCGCAATCTTAGCGGAGTTGCGGAAAACATACAACCAGTCAGCACGGCTAAATACCGGCCCTGGATACACATGGACCGCACCGGGTATCGCACCATGGATCGGAGTGGATCAATCGCTCTTTCGCGCAGCAAACTAGCCAATTTCTTTTTCAACCACGGCGGCAATTTGTTTAACCAGTATATCTACCTGCTGATTGTCCTCTCCCTCGACCATCACCCTCACCAGAGGCTCGGTTCCAGAGGGACGGAGCAACACACGGCCTCGTTCTGCCAACTCTGACTCCGCAGCCCCCACAGCTTGCTGAATGGCGGGAAAATCCTCCAGATTAAATTTCTGCTTGATTCGCACATTGATCATTTTCTGGGGGTACTTTTGCATACCTTTTTTGAG
>DDNV01000046.1:0-6897 GCA_002341315.1 Cellvibrionales bacterium UBA2511 | reverse complement strand
CTTTTTTGAGTGCATTCAGAGGCGTATCTGTATCGCGCATTGCATGCAATACCTGCAGGGCCGCCACTACCCCATCGCCGGTAGTGGTGAGATCACTGCAGATAATGTGACCCGAGCTCTCCCCCCCCAACTGCCATTTGCGCTCACGCATTGCCTCAATGACATAACGATCACCCACGTTGGCACGATAAAACGGTATACCGAGCTCCTTGAGTGAAAGCTCCATGCCCAGGTTACTCATCAAGGTTCCGGCAACACCGCTACATTCGCCGCGCTGGTGACGATGTTTTGCAATCACAAAAAGCAATTCATCGCCATCCACCATATGCCCCTTGTGATCCACAAACATCACCCGGTCGCCATCGCCATCAAACGCAATGCCCATATCGGCCTTCTCGCGGATAACGGCATCCTGTAGCAGGGCGGGGCGAGTGGAACCACAGTCCTCATTGATATTAAAACCATCCGGATCCACCGCCATCTCTACAACTTCTGCGCCCAGCTCCCTGAACACATTGGGCCCGGTGTGGTAGGTGGCGCCATTGGCGCAGTCCACAACAATCTTTAAACCCTGAAAATCACTGCCTGATGGCAGGGTGCCTTTGCAGAACTCGATATAGCGACCCACTGCATCGGGAACCCGGTGTGCCTTGCCTAATTTAAGGGAGTCCTCGGTCACTAGTGGCTTGTCCATATAGCTTTCAATGGCCAGCTCCACTTCATCGGGCAACTTGAAACCATCACCGCCAAAAAACTTTATCCCGTTATCGTAGTAAGGATTGTGGGATGCACTGATGACAATCCCTGCCTGGGCCCGAAAAGTCCGGGTCAAATAGGCAATGGCGGGGGTTGGCATCGGGCCTAACAGGGCCACATCGACGCCGGCAGCAATCAGCCCTGCCTGCAGTGCGGACTCAAACATATAACCCGATACCCGGGTATCTTTACCCATAACGATCAGTTTTCGCCCACCGGACTGAGAACTGAAAACTTTGCCTGCAGCCCAACCCAGTTTGAGCACAAAATCTGCTGTGATCGGATGCACACCAACGCGCCCGCGAATACCATCTGTACCAAAATACATTCTTGCCATGTTTTATCCCTCAACAGCTTGCAATATTTTAAGTGCGTCGGCGGTCGCCGATATATCATGTACCCGCAGTACTTTTACACCTCGCTGGATTGCCAACATGCCGAGCGCAATACTGCCCACCATGCGCTCTTCTACCGGCTTGTCCAGAATAGCCCCGACCAACGATTTTCGGGAAACCCCCACGAGCACCGGAAATCCCAGACCCACCAACTCCGGCAAAGACCTGAACAATAGCAAATTGTGTTGCAGGGTTTTACCGAACCCAAAGCCCGGGTCAATCAGAATCCTGCTTCGAGGAATACCCGCCGCCTCACAGGCGGCAACCCTCTCCAGTAAAAACGTCTTTACGTCGGCTGCTATGTCCACATATCCGGGATTCAGCTGCATATGTTGTGGTTCCCCCAGCATATGCATCAGACAGACTGGCAGCCCACTGGCGGCGGCAGCAGTCAACGCTCCGGGGCGTCGAAGTGCGCGAACATCATTGATCATTGAGGCACCGGCACGAGCCGCTTCACCAATGACAGCGGGCGTACTGGTGTCGACTGAAACAGGCACATCGAACCGACTGACTATCGCTTCAACCACTGGCAGAACACGCGCCAACTCTTCTTCAGGTGAAACCGGTTCGGCACCGGGTCGAGTGGACTCCCCCCCTACGTCAATCAGGTGAGCCCCTTCTGAAAGCATTAAATCAACACGGTTGAGAACCCGGGAGAGATCGGGCTGGCGATTGCCAGTATAAAACGCGCCGCCATCGGAAAACGAATCCGGTGTGATATTCAATACCGCCATGATTTTCGGTAGAGAAAAATCCATGAACGAATGAGTGAGATCTGTCATGCAACCTTACTCATCAACAGAGGAAAGGAAAGAATCAGGATACCTTGCCACCGACTCAAAAAATGTGATTGTACAGCCCCCGGCCCATTAAGGACGGGGGTGTCGGACCATCAATGTTCTTCGGCTGGACCTCCGACGACTCCAGGTTTACCGGAATCATCCGCGGGCGGCGTATCACCGGGAGCAGGTTTGCCACCAAAATCGTCGTCACGCCAGTCATGGGGTGGGCGAACCGGTTTGCGAGCCATGAGGTCATCGACCTGCTCCACGTCAATCGTTTCATATTCCATCAGGGCGTCTTTCATGGCATGCAGCACATCAATGTTGTCTTCGAGGATTTTTTTCGCACGCTCATAGCAATTATCGAGCACGTGACGCACCTCAACATCAATCTCACGGGCAGTCTCTTCCGAGTAGGTTGTATTGCCAGCACCCGGAATCTGCGACTCCTCCGTGCCATACAAAACCGGCCCCATCTTGTCGGACAAACCCCAGCGTACCACCATATTACGGGCCATCTGGGTAGCCCGTTCGATATCGTTCGATGCACCGGTAGTCACACCGTCAGCCCCGTGGACAAGCTGTTCAGCGATACGGCCACCAAAGAGACTGCAAAGCTGACTTTCCAACTGACGGCGACTCATACTGTATTTGTCTTCTTCCGGCAGAAACTGGGTGACACCGAGCGCTCGACCGCGGGGGATAATACTGACCTTATGGATCGGATCGTGTTCGGGCATCATACGCCCGACAATGGCATGACCCGCCTCATGATAGGCCGTATTTTCTTTCTCCTTCTCAGACATGACCATGGAGCGCCGCTCGGCACCCATCATGATCTTGTCACGGGCTTTCTCGAATTCTTCCATGGTCACTGTGCGCTTGTTGGCGCGTGCTGCAAACAATGATGCCTCGTTGACAAGATTGGCGAGATCTGCCCCCGAAAAACCGGGAGTACCTCTGGCCACAATGCCCAGATCAGCGCGTTCGTCCAAAGGAACTTTGCGGCCATGCACTTTGAGAATCTGCTCACGACCACGGATATCGGGCAAGCTTACATAGACTTGGCGGTCAAAACGACCGGGGCGCAACAGTGCTTTATCCAGCACATCGGGCCGGTTAGTGGCGGCTATGACGATAACGCCTTCGTTGCCTTCAAAGCCATCCATTTCAACCAGCAGTTGGTTGAGAGTCTGTTCACGCTCATCGTTACCACCGCCATAACCACCACCGCGGTGACGACCAACGGCATCAATCTCATCAATAAAAATAATACAGGGCGACTGCTTCTTGGCCTGCTCGAACATATCACGCACCCGCGAAGCACCCACCCCGACAAACATTTCGACAAAATCAGAGCCCGAGATGGAAAAGAACGGTACTTTCGCCTCACCGGCAATCGCCTTGGCCAGCAATGTCTTACCCGTTCCCGGCGGGCCAACCATCAAAACACCCTGGGGAATACGGCCACCAAGACGCTGGAAACGGGACGGATCACGGAGAAAGTCCACCAGTTCGTGCACATCTTCTTTGGCTTCATCCACACCGGCCACATCGGCAAATGTGGTTTTAATCTGATCCTCACCCAGCAGACGTGCCTTACTCTTGCCGAAAGCCATCGGGCCACCACGACCAGCAGCACCACCCTGCATCTGACGCATGAAAAACATGAAAATAGCGAGAATCAAAAGAATCGGGAAGGACGCTACCAGCAACTGCACCCAGAGGCTCTGTTTTTCGGGCTCGCGACCCTCAACACTGACATTGTTATTGAGCAGGTCGCCCATCAAACCCGAGTCGGGAACATTGGGACGTATCGTTTTGAAGGCGCTGCCATCAGCACGTTTGCCTTCGATCGTCAGACCCTCCATGACGACACTACTGACACGACCGGATTGCACCTCCTCAATAAAAGCAGAGTAATTGATGCTGTCTTCTTTAGGGGGTGGATTGAAATTCTGGAACACCGACAATAACACTGCCGCAATGATCAACCACAATACAAGATTCTTTGCCATGTCGTTCAACTGAACTTCCTCATTTTAGCGCCACCGCGTTCTATTCTAACGGCCATTTGAGCGCAGTGGTAACCGGGATGGGAGGAGCCCATACCGGCTGATATTGTTTAGTCCGAGACCTTAAGCCCGCGGGCAACCAGATAAACTTCACGGGATCGGGAGCGGGACGCATCGGGTTTTCGTGTAACAACCTGCTGGAAACGCCGTTTTGTATCGCGCAAAAAGTCATCGAAACCTTCGCCGTGAAATACTTTGGCAACAAAAACCCCTTCAGGTTTCAATATTTGACAGGCCAATTCAAGCGCCAACTCTATCAGATACATTGCCCTAGGTTGATCAACAGCCTTCATACCACTCATATTGGGGGCCATATCCGAAATTACAAGGTCGGTCTGTTGACCCTCCAGCAACTCCAGAATTTCATCGAGTACGGATTCTTCGGTAAAATCCCCCTCGACGAAGTCGACGCCGGCTATACTGTCCATAGGCAGAATATCCGAGGCAACAACACGACCCTTGTCACCGACCAGCGCCACAGCCACCTGAGACCAACCGCCAGGAGCGGCACCCAGATCAACCACGGTCATCCCGGGCTTAAACAAACGATCTTTTTTGTGTAACTCCAGCAGTTTATAGCTGGCGCGCGAACGATAGCCATCTTGCTGGGCACGTTTTACATAGTGATCGCTATTGTGTTCCTGCAACCAGCGCTGGCTGCTTTTTGACCGGCCCATATCAACCTGTTATCAGTTCGGCTAGAATACGCGCCGTTTTAGAGGACAACCATTCTATGACAATTTCCAATGAGGATAAAAAGCATCTGCGACGCCTGGGCCACAAACTCAACCCGGTGGTCACCGTTGCCGCAAAAGGCCTCACCGAGTCAGTTATCGCAGAAATTGACCGCGCACTCAATGACCATGAGCTCATCAAAGTGAAACTTTCTGTGGACGACCGCGAGGTAAAGCAGACGATCATTGAAACCCTAACGGATACGCTGGGGGCAGAGGTGGTTCAAACCATTGGGCATATTGTGCTCCTGCTGAGAAGAGCAGAACATCCCAATCGGCATTTATCCAATCTGTTGCGGTCGCCTTCGGCCCGGCAGTGAGCATTGCGGCGTTCGGCATCAGGTATGCCGAACATCGTCGAGCTCATATTCCACATCACCGGCCGGTGTTTTAACGACCACAATGTCACCAACTTCCTTGCCTATCATGGCGCGGACGATCGGTGACTGGTAGGAAATCATGTTCAATTTTACGTCCGATTCGTCATCGCCAACAATCTTGTAGGTCACGCGCTCCTCGGTCTCCAGGTTGATCAGATCCACAGTGCAGCCAAAAATCACTTTATCGCCCTGCGGAATCTTCTTGATATCAATAATCTGGGCGTTGCTCAGCTTGCTCTCTATTTCCTGTATGCGCCCCTCGGCAAAACTCTGCTGTTCACGGGCGGCATGATATTCTGCATTTTCCTTCAAATCACCGTGTGCACGGGCCTCCGCGATGGCCGCAACAATCCGGGGACGCTCTACTTTTTTCAGGTTATCCAGTTCCTGGCGAAGTTTTGCCGCGCCTTCAACTGTCATGGGTATCTTTTGCATTACTGATTCCTCTCGTGCAATTCCTGCAACCGACGGACTTTAATTTCTCCACTCTGTTCAAGGGCCATACAGACCGCCTGACCACCAGCGAGTGTTGTTGTGTAATACACCCCCCGCTGCTCCGCACTGGATCGTATGGTAGAGGAGTCGGCAATCGCCTGGCGACCCTCTGTGGTATTGACGATCAGGCTGATTTGATCATTTTTGATCATATCCACGATATGAGGACGCCCCTGTTTCACTTTATTGACCCGTTCTACCGGCAACCCTGCATCTTCAATCACCTGGGCGGTTCCACTGGTGGCCACCAGATTGAATCCACTGCTGATGAGACTGCGAGCCACCGCCGCGATCCCGGCCTTGTCAGGCTCCCGAACACTGAGAAAGGCAGTTCCCGAAGTGGGAATCGGATCACTGGCACCCAGTTCCGCCTTGGCATAGGCTTCCGCGAACGTATCGCCTACACCCATCACTTCCCCGGTGGACTTCATCTCTGGCCCAAGAATGGGATCAATGCCGGGAAATTTATTGAACGGTAACACCGCTTCTTTGACACTGAAATAATCGGGGATAATCTCGGTAGTAAAATTTTGCTCCGCCAGCGAGACACCCACCATACAACGTGCTGCCACTTTTGCCAGTGATGTGCCAATACATTTTGAGACAAACGGTACGGTGCGGGAGGCCCGCGGATTGACTTCAATCACGTAGACCTTGCCATCCTGCCACGCCAGCTGGACGTTCATAAGCCCTTTGACATTGAGCTCAACGGCCATCGCCTTGACCGTTTCGCGCATTTCATCTTGCACATCTTCGGGCAAACTGTAGGGCGGCAACGCACAGGCAGAGTCACCCGAGTGAATACCCGCCTGCTCAATATGCTGCATGATGGCACCAATCACCACGTGCTCACCATCCGAGACAGCATCGATGTCCACTTCTACCGCCGAAGAGAGGAAGTAATCAAGCAGTACCGGGGCGTCTTCAGAGACCCGCACCGCCTGATTCATATAGCGTTGCAGCTCTTCCTCCCGATAAACAATTTCCATTGCGCGCCCACCGAGCACATAGGACGGCCTGACGACCAGCGGATAACCGATCCCGGCGGCGGCGGCAATCGCTTCCTCAGCAGAGCGGACAATGGCGTTAGCCGGCTGCAATAATCCCAACTTGTGGATCATCTGCTGGAATCGTTCACGATCTTCTGCCCGGTCAATGGCATCGGGAGTAGTACCAATAATGGGCACGCCCTGCGCTTCCAGTGCACGGGCCAGTTTCAGCGGCGTCTGCCCTCCAAACTGCACGATCACGCCGACCGGCTTTTCAATCCGCACTAT
>DDNV01000014.1:15461-16205 GCA_002341315.1 Cellvibrionales bacterium UBA2511 | reverse complement strand
GCGCTGACACAGGGTCATCGCCTCAGCGGCGGCCGTCCCTTCGTCGAGCAACGAAGCGCTCGCCAGATCCATACCCGTAAGATCCGTAATCAGGGTCTGGAAATTCAACATGGCTTCCAGGCGTCCCTGTGAGATTTCCGGCTGGTAGGGGGTATAGGCCGTGTACCAGGCTGGATTTTCCAGCACATTGCGCAGAATCACATTGGGGGTGAAACAACCGTAGTAACCCTGACCAATAAATGACCGAAAAACCCGGTTTTCGGCAGCGATGGCGTGCAGCTCAGCCAGGGCTTGCTGTTCCGTGCAGGCGTCAGCGAGTGCCAGCGACTCTGTGGAGCGAATTTTTTCCGGTATGACAGCCGCTATAAAAGAGGCCATATCGGTATAGCCGAGGGCTTTCAGCATGGCCTGTTGATCTTCGCCGGAAGGGCCAATGTGGCGACGGATAAATTCATTATTGCTAGCAAGCTCTGCCAATGACTTCATGGGATTCTTTCTCTGTTCGAACGTTGATAAACAATTGGGACGGGATGGCCGCATCGGATGGACGATCCCCTATCTTCGGCGCTATTGTTTGCGCTGGTTCGCGTTACTGTCCACGATAGTAGCGCTGGGGAACAAACGGCATTTTTGTCACGCTGACCGGGCGGGGTTTATCGCGGACCAGTGCGCGCAATTGGGTACCTGCAGCCGCAAAAGCCGATGAGACATATCCCATCGCCAGCGGCGCTTCCAGGGTCGGCC
>DDNV01000014.1:0-15354 GCA_002341315.1 Cellvibrionales bacterium UBA2511 | reverse complement strand
GTCGGCCCGAAGCCACCACTGGTGACCACGCCGACCTGCTGACCCGCTTCATCAATTAGCACAGCCCCCTCCCTCACCGGGGCACGGCCGTCGATCTGCAGACCAACCCGGCGACGGGTGGCCCCCTGCTGTATTTCGTTAAAAATCACCTCGGCACCGGGGAATCCACCCGCCTTTTGACCATCCGCGCGACGGGACTTGCTGATACTCCACAGCAGTCCCGCCTGAACCGGCGTGGTGGTGGTGTCCAGGTCGTGGCCGTACAGGCACAGTCCGGCCTCCAGGCGCAGCGAGTCGCGGGCACCCAGTCCGATGGGCTGGACCTGATCAAACGACAGCAACGTTCTGGCCAGTGCATCCGCAGCATCTGCGGGGACAGAAATTTCGAAGCCGTCCTCTCCGGTATAACCGGAGCGGGTAACAAAGCAATCTGCCCCGGCGAGATTGGCCCGACAACCACTCATAAAAACCAGCTCACAAACCTCCGGGGCCAGCTTTGCCATCACATCGGCGGCAGCCGGTCCCTGCAGGGCCAACAATGCACGGTCCTCCAGATAGTCGATCTCGAAACCGGACAAAGCATCTTCCAGATAGGCGAGATCTTGCTCCTTACAAGCGGCATTCACCACCAGAAAGAAGCGATCCTCTGCCCAGCGGGCAATCATCAGATCATCGAGAATACCGCCCTGCTCATTGGTAAATAGTGCATAGGTTTGCCGATTGATAGCCAGCTGCTCCAGATCTACAGGCACCAGTTTCTCCAACGCAGCGGCCACACCGACACCGCTGATCACCACCTGCCCCATATGGGAAACATCAAAAAGGCCAGCTTGGGCGCGAGTATGGAGATGTTCGGCCATAATACCCCCCGGGTACTGGACCGGCATGTCATAACCGGCAAAGGGTACCATCCGGGCACCCATTTCCTGGTGCAGAGTTTTAAGCGGTGTCGCTTTCAAGTCTGGGCTTTGTTCAGTCGTCATAGATTCCACCGATGAATGGAGCGTTTCTAAAAAAGCCATGTTATCGGCCTACAAAAAATTGGTAAAATTAATAGTTAAAATTGTTTCATTTCATTTGTTAATGTAGGCGCGATGAAAAACCTGCCAACAGACCTGCTCCGCACCTTTGTCACCGTTACAGAACTGGGTGGCTTTACTGCTGCGGCAGACTGGCTCGGGCGTTCCCAGCCCGCTGTCAGCCTTCAGATTAAGCGGCTGGAGCAACTACTGGGGCAGACCCTGCTAGTCCGCAGCGGACACCAGCTGGAATTAAGCCGCGCCGGCCAACTGATGTTTCGCTACGCGCGACAGATACTGACACTGAACGACGAGGCGGTCGCCCAGTTCACCAAGCATTCTGTGAGTGGCAAGATTCACTTCGGCATCCCCAGTGAGTTCGCCACCACACTGTTGCCAAAAATTGTCGGACGCTTTACCCAGGCCTACCCGAATGTCACGCTGGAGGTCACCTGCGCACTCAGCAAGCAGTTGCTCTCCGAACCGGAGCGGCGCCGCTATGACCTGATTCTCGCCCTGCACGACGACCCGGTGATGGCCGGCCACAACCTGGTCAAGGAGGACGAGCTGGTCTGGGTCACCGGCGCCGACCACGATGCCCATCTACAAATACCACTGCCGTTAATTGTGGCGCCGGAAGGTTGTATTTATCGCAAACGCGGCATTGAGCGGCTTCGGGAAAATCATCGCGACTGGCGGGTGGTTTACACGATTCCCGATTTAACCGGCATCCAGTCTGCTATCAACGAGGGGCTGGGGGTTACTGTATTGGCGAGAAGCACAGTGCCGGAGAACCTCCGGGTTCTGAAGCCCACAGAAAAACTGCCCAGACTGGGCAAAGTGGGCATCAGCCTGATTGAACAGAGCAGTGAATCCGGTGAGGCGATCACCCGGCTGATGGATTTCGTCAAGGCCTCGCTTTAAACCGGGCCGTTCCAGGCTGCCTAGATAAGGAATACCACCATGAAAAGCAATATCGTTTTGATCGGGATGCCCGGGGCCGGAAAAAGCACGGTCGGTCTGCTTCTGGCCAAGAAACTGGGCAAAAACTTTGTCGACACCGATATTTTATTGCAGATTCGCGAGGGCAAAACACTGCAACAACTGATGGACGAGAAAGGCTATCTATACCTGAGGGACTGCGAGGCCTCAGCGTTACAGGCTATTGACGGGCACAACCTGGTGGTCGCCACCGGGGGCAGCGCTGTCTATAGCAAGACAGGCATATCACACCTGCAACAGAACGGCATCATTGTCTATCTTGAAACACCCCTGCAGACGCTGCGCCAACGCATCCACGATTATGAAACGCGGGGCATTGCACGCCGCCCGGAGCAAAGCTTTGCTGCACTTTATGCGGAGCGGGACACGCTCTATCGCGAATACGCAGATGCCACCATTCACTGTGCGGATGCGAGCACTGAACAGGTTGTCAGCATGGTTTGTTCCGCTGTCACCGGCCTGTCCAGAACTCCCCGATAAAGCGTTGGGCAAAAAAAGCCGGGGATAACCCCGGCAATGGCCGTTCCCGTTTCGGCACTTTCAATCATTAACAATACTGGCTAACCACATTTTGAATCACCGCAATTCAGACAGGTCATACAGCCGTCCATCAGGATGACCGCTTTGGTCATACACTTATGACAGAGCTGGGCACTTTCTGGAAAGGGATTGCTCTGCTTCCCTTCAGGGGCAGTGTAACTACTGGCCGCGTCGTACTCGGCACGCTTCTCCGCCAGAATCGCCATCTGGTGCTCCCCCAGATTGGGCGCCTGCATCATGCCGATCTTGGTCAGATGGGACTCAATCGCTTCGCCTATCTCAGCCACCAGTGATGGCATGAATTTTCCACCTCGCTTGAAGTAGCCGCCCTGCGGATCAAATACCGCTTTCAACTCCTCGGCCAGGAAAGTGCAGTCCCCCCCCTTGCGAAATACGGCAGAAATGACCCGGGTCAGTGCCACCACCTGCTGGAACTGATCCATGTTCTTCGAGTTGATGAAAATCTCGAAGGGACGGCGCTGCTCATGATCGGTACCCTGATTCAATATGATGTCATTGATGGTGATATAGAGCGCATGGTCAGACAGCGGTGTCTTTACCTTGTAGGTACTACCGTGCAGCTCTTCGGGCCGGCTGAGGTTTTCGTGCATCTGCACAATAGCCCGCTCCAGTTCTGCAGCCGCAGTCTTTGCTTCGGGAATGACCTCATCGTTGGAAGGTGTCACCACCTTGTAGTCAACGATTTTTTTATCAATTTTTACACTCATGTCTATGCTTCCGATCAGAATTTGCCGTAGTAGCCTTCTTTCAAGGCATCGAACAGGTTGGCGGCACTGTGGGTTTCACCGTCGTACTCCACTTCCTCATTGCCCTTCAGCTCCACCGTGGAACCATCCTCCAGCGTAAAGCGGTAAGTGGTGTTTTCCAGATCTTTCTCTTTTACCAACACACCCTGGAAGGCTTCGGGATTAAAACGGAACGTGGTACAGCCTTTCAGTCCATTTTCGTAGGCATACAGATAGATATCCTTGAAATCCTCAAAGTCACAATCCGTGGGCACGTTAATGGTTTTGGAAATGGACGAATCCACCCACTTCTGGGCGGCAGACTGCACGTCCACATGCTGACGGGGTTTGACATCTTCACTGGAGATAAAATAATCGGGCAGTTTCTCTCCCTCTTTGTCGCTGAAAGGCAGGGCCCTGGCGTTGATCAATTCCCGGTAGGCCAGCAACTCGTAGGAAAAAACATCCACTTTTTCCTTGGACTTTTTGCCTTCACGAATCACATTGCGGGAGTAGTGGTGGGCAAAACTGGGCTCGATACCGTTGCTGGCGTTATTGGCCAATGACAGCGAAATGGTGCCGGTGGGCGCAATGGATGAGTGATGAGTAAAACGGCACCCGACCGTGGCAATTTCTTCTACCAGACCGGGGTCAACCTCCGCCACTTTCTGCATATAGCGACTGTAGCGGGCCTGCAATACCTTACCCTTGAGCTTGTCGCCGATGACAATGCCATCCTGCACCATGTCGGGACGCAGGCGCAGCATCTCAGCGGTCACCTCAAATTCTTCATCCATAATCGGAGCCGGGCCTTTTTCCTTGGCCAGCTCAAGCCCGGTACGCCAGCCCGCCAGCGCCATCTCGCGGGAAACCTGCTCAGTCAATACCAGCGATTCTTCACTGCCATAGGGCACCCGCAGCATGGTCATGGTGGAACCGAGCCCCAGGAAACCCATACCGTGGCGACGCTTTCTAACAATTTCATCGCGCTGCCCTTCCAATGGCAGACCGTTGATTTCCACCACGTTATCGAGCATCCGGGTAAACACAGAGACCACTTCGCGGTAATTGTCCCAGTCGAAACGGGCTTTGTCAGTGAACGGATCCAAAACAAACCGGGTCAGGTTGATTGACCCCAGCAGACAGCTGCCGTAAGGCGGCAGAGGCTGTTCGCCGCAGGGGTTGGTGGCCCGGATATTTTCACAGTACCAGTTATTGTTCTGCCGATTCACTTTGTCGATAAGGATAAAGCCGGGCTCCGCATAGTCGTAAGTGGAACTCATAATCACGTTCCACATATGCCGGGCCTTGACCGTGCGATAAATGCGACAGGCCACCAACCCTTCTTCATTGGCGATGTAACCTTCTGTGGTGGGAAACTCCTTCCACAGTAAAGTATCGTCGGCGAGATCGACCGTGCCCTGCTCAACCTCTTTATGGGACACCGGGAAGCTCAGGGACCAGTCGCCATCACTTTTGACCGCCTCCATAAATTCTTCGGTGATCAGCAATGACAGGTTGAATTGCCGCAAACGGCCATCCTCCCGCTTGGCACGAATGAAATCCACCACGTCCGGGTGGCTTACATCGAAGGTGGCCATTTGTGCACCGCGACGCCCACCAGCAGAGGACACGGTGAAGCACATCTTGTCAAAGATATCCATAAAGGACAGTGGCCCGGAGGTGTAGGCACCCGCACCTGACACATAGGCTCCCCTGGGGCGCAAGGTGGAGAATTCATAACCGATACCGCAACCGGCTTTCAGTGTCAGACCCGCCTCCAGATTTTTTTCCAGAATGCCCTGCATGGAATCCTGCACGGTACCGGAGACCGTACAGTTAATGGTGGACGTTGCCGGTTTATGGGCCAGCGCGCCCGCATTGGAAATAATCCGGCCAGCGGGTATCGCACCATTGCGCAACGCCCACAGAAAGCGTTCGTACCAGTGCTCCTGTTTACCCGGCTCCTCCACCTCGGATAGCGCTTTGGCGACTCGACTGTAGGTGGCATCAATCGTCGCATCTACCGGATTACCACTTTTGTCCTTGAGACGATATTTCTTATCCCAAATATCCTGGGAGGCAGTCTGAAGTCTGATTTCGATGGCATGGGGCTCATCTGCAGTTTTAAGCGCTTCTATTGACATGAGAATGCTGTTTCCTTGTTACAAATGTGGCTGTGAGCGGCTTTTAACCGTCTTTTCGTGCGGGGGGACTGCGAAGAAATTCCCCTGATTTTGCTGGCAGAATGGCAGTTGGGACATACCATCCAGGTGACCAGCGATAATCCTTGTCTGTCGGTGAGTATACAATATCTAGTGGCTGTTTCCAGATATAACACTACAGATAGTATTCTGTTACGAAAGCCGCCTCAATGAGCCGGTCCTGAGAGCGGTTACTTCCCCCCTGCGCCCCGACAGGCAAAGGCTGTCGCAAAACGGCACTTATCAAAAAACAGGTCTACCAGACAGGTCGACAGCTAGCCCCATGACCAGATACCTCCCATCCGGTCGAAAAAAGTCGAAACTGTCATCACACTGCCGTTTCTTGGCAAAGCAAACCTGTTCACTCATAATGTGTCCCTCATCCAAAAATTCATTCCCATCAAAAGGAATCCTCATGAATATTTCAGAGAACGCCGTCGTGCTTTTTCACTACATCCTCACTGACGAGAACGGCGTTCAGCTTGATTCGTCCACCGATACAGCACCACTGGCTTACGTGCACGGCCATAAAAATATCATTCCCGGTCTCGAGAAGGCGATGGAAGGCAAAACTGAAGGCGATACCATGAAAGTCAACGTTCCCGCTGCCGACGCCTATGGTGAATACCAGGATCACCTGGTGCAGGAGGTTCCCCGCAAGGCATTCCAGGGAGTGGAAGACATGCAGACCGGAATGCGTTTCGAGGCACAGACTGAATCGGGCCCGGTCTCGGTCGTGGTCAGGGATTTCACCGAAGAAACCGTGACGGTTGACGGCAACCACCCGCTGGCAGGCAAGGATCTGACCTTTGATGTAAAAATCCAGACCGTCCGGGAAGCCACAGAAGAAGAACTGGCCCACGGCCATGTGCATGGGCCGGAGGGCCACCAACACTGAGTATGACCGTGCACTAGCAACGTGCTACATCAAAAAAGGCCAGCCGAAACAGGCTGGCCTTTTTCATTCCTTTGTTGCCGCCCTCTTGCCCGAGCCTGACAGCAGCCAGACCGCTCAATCGGCCAGTTCACCCCAGAGATCGTACTCATCCGACTGGTCAATGGTGACATTGACCAGATCACCGGGCTGCAGGGTCTGCTCGCCATTGAGAAACACGTTACCGTCAATTTCCGGAGCATCTGCAGTGGAGCGGCCAATAGCGCCTTCCTCATCCACCTCATCAATCAATATGGGCAGCGTCTTGCCAACCTTGTTCTGCAGCCGAGCAGCACTGATTGTCTGCTGCGCTTCCATAAAACGCTCCCAGCGTTGCTGCTTGATTGCTTCCGGTACGGCACCGGGCAAGGCGTTGGCGGGCGCTCCATCCACCGCTTCGTATTTGAAACAGCCGACCCGATCCAATTGGGCTTCTTTCAGCCAATCCAGCAAATACTGGAAATGTGCCTCGGTCTCACCGGGAAAACCCACGATAAAGGTACTTCGCAGGGACAGATCCGGACACTGATCCCGCCAGCGGTGGATACGCTCCAGTACCTTCTCCTCGTTGGCCGGCCGCTTCATCGCCTTCAGTACATCGGGGTGGGCGTGCTGAAAAGGGATATCCAGATAGGGCAGAATCCGCCCCTCGGACATCAACGGGATCAGGTTATCCACATGGGGGTAGGGGTATACATAATGCAAACGAATCCAGACGCCCAGTTCACCCAATGCCTCGCAGAGCTGTTGCATATGGGTTTTGATCGGCTTGCCCTGCCAGAACCCAGTGCGAAATTTTATGTCCACCCCGTAGGCACTGGTATCCTGCGAAATCACCAGTAACTCTTTGGTACCGGCATTCACCAACCGTTCTGCTTCATCCATCACCTCGCCAATCGGACGGCTCACCAGATCCCCCCGCAGCGAGGGAATAATGCAGAAACTGCAACGATGATTACAACCTTCGGAAATTTTCAGGTAGGAATAGTGGCGCGGCGTCAGTTTAATACCCTGCTTCGGCACCAGGTCCACATAGGGATTGTGGTCCGCAGGGGGTGGCACATGCTGATGGACAGCACCCACCACCGCTTCGTATTGATGGGGACCCGATACGGCCAGCACATCCGGATGTACTTTGCGGATAGCCTGCTCATCGCCGCCCATACAACCGGTGACGATAACCCTGCCATTTTCCGCCATGGCCTCGCCGATAGCATCCAGCGACTCCTGCTTGGCACTATCGAGAAACCCGCAGGTATTGACCACCACCACATCGGCATTCTGGTAACTGGCAGAGACCTGGTAGCCCTCCAGTCGCAGCTGAGTGAGGATACGCTCGGAATCCACCAGCGCCTTGGGACAACCTAACGAAATAAATCCAACTTTGCCTGACACAATACCTGACCCGCTCGTTGGCCCGGCCAGCTCGAAAAGAGATGACCGGGCAGAAGAAAGGCGCGGATTTTACAGCATATCCGGGGCCGCTGCCCAACAAACAACCCGTCGTCGAAAACAGCGGCCGACCCTTATTGAGCGGTCCAGCCCCCGTCCACCGGCAGGCTGGCACCGGTAATCGTGGCCGCGGCATCTGAGCAGAGGAAAACCGCCAGGTCGCCCAGGGCCGAAGGCTGAGTCGCCTTGGGCACCGGTTGCTTGGCGACAATGGTGCGGCGCTTGCCCTCTTCAAAGCTCACACCGTCGCGATCTGCCGTGGCCTGGAACTGCGCCGCCACCAGTTCGGTATCCACCCAACCCGGGCAAATGGCATTCGCGGTGACACCCTTGTCTGCATTCTCCAGCGCCACCACCTTGGTGAGGCCGACAATACCGTGCTTGGCGGCCACATAGGCGGCCTTTTGCAGGGAAGCCACCAGGCCGTGCACCGAAGCGATATTGATGATGCGCCCCCAGCCGCGCTGCTGCATGCCGGGCACCAGCAGGCGGGTGGTGTGAAACGCGGAACTCAGGTTAATAGCGAGAATCGCATCCCACTTCGCCACCGGGAAATCTTCCACAGAGGCAGTGTGCTGAATCCCGGCATTGTTGACCAGAACATCCACCTGCCCGAACTTCTCCAGCGAGGCTGTCACCAGTGCTTCATTGCCCTCGGCCGAGGAAATGTCCGCGTCGCTGAACAGGCACTGGATGCCGTAGCGGGATTCGAATTCTTCCGCCAGGGATTGTCCCTGGGCGGGGTCCATCAGGCCGTGCAGCACGATATTGGCGCCAGCGTTGGCCAGCCGATCGGCCATGGCATAGCCGATGCCACTGGTGGAGCCGGTCACCAGCGCGGTTTTTCCTTTCAACATACAGTCACCTCGCAAACGATGGATGGATGCCAGCCCAACGGGGTAGAAAGCAGACTGGCAACGGGATTGGGCATTTCTGCCAACTATGGGAACACGCAGTCTAAGTGATTCCCGACCAATACAAAAATGTCGCCGGGAAAGTGCACACATAAAAAAACCCGCAGTTGCGGGCTTTCTTATTGCCTGGCCAGTCAGCCACTATTTAAACACCACTGAAAAAGTCACCGGTACGGCCAGAGAGATATTATCCAGACCCGCCAGGCTACGTAGCTTTTCAATTCCCGGCGCCATTTTGTGGCGAGTCACATCTATAAATCCCGGCGCCACCGTGGCGACACTCAGCGCTCCGCTATTCAGTCGCGTCACCTGTGTCTGGAAGCTTATGGGCACTGTGTGTCCACTCATCGCCAGCTCGCCCTTCAGTTCAATCTCACGCTGCTCACCGGGCTTCAGGGACTTCAACGCCTTGAGATCAATATCTGCTGTAAAACTGGCGGTTTTGAACGCTTCCGTATTGAACAGATATTTGCGCATGCGCTCATCGCGAATCTCTATACCGCTGTCAATACTGTCCAATGCGACCTCAATACTCGCCTTTCCGCTGGCATCATCGATGGTTCCACTCACCCTTTCAAACGCAAACAACTCGGCAAGACGGTCATTTTTTACGCTGGTGATATTCAGTGTCGAACGGCTGCTATCCATTTCCAGTGCATTGAGCCCACTGGCAACCAGTATCAATACCGTTGTACACAAAAGATTTTTCATTACCTCGCACTCCTTATTAATGTACTCGATTTATTAGACAGTATACTCCTGAAGAATTGTCCCTGGACTTAAAAGGAAATGACAGACCCGACGAGTATCCGGGCATAAAAAAGGCTCCCGTTCGGGAGCCTTTTTCGATCATACCGGAACAATCAGAACTGTATTTCCGGCACGTGGTCGGGAACCACCATCTCACCGGCGGTTTTCTCCACGATTTCCTCCACAGAAACCCCTGGGGCACGCTCCACCAGATGAAACTTGCCGTCCCGGATTTCCACGTAGGCCAGATCGGTCAATACCTGGGTGATACAACCGGCGCCGGTCAGAGGCAGATTGCACTGGGGCAGCAGCTTGGAGTTACCGTATTTATCGGCGTGGGTCATCATCACCACGATATTGTCGGCACCGGCCACCAGATCCATCGCGCCACCCATGCCCTTGATCAGCTTGCCGGGGATCATCCAGGAGGCGATATTGCCGTGGACATCCACCTCGAAAGCACCCAGCACGGTCAGGTCCACCTTGCCGCCACGGATCATGGCAAAGGACTCCGCCGATGAGAATATGGAGGCGCCCTTCGCGGTGGTGACCAGCTGCTTGCCGGCATTAATCAGATCCGGGTCGACCTGATCTTCAGTGGGGAACGGACCCATGCCCAGCAGGCCGTTTTCGGACTGCAACATCACATCCATACCTTCCGGCACGTGGTTGGCCACCAGAGTGGGGATACCAATGCCGAGGTTTACGTAGTACCCGTCCTGCAGCTCGCGGGCAACACGGATAGCCATTTGATCACGAGAAAGTGCCATGATTGTCTCTCCTATTAGCCTTCGCGGACGGTGCGTTTTTCGATACGTTTCTCGAACGTGCCCTGAATCAGACGATCCACATAAATACCCGGGGTATGAATGTACATCGGGTCCAGTTCGCCCGGTTCTACGATCTCTTCCACTTCCATCACGCAGATCTTGCCCGCGGTAGCCGCCATGGGATTGAAGTTCATGGCAGTGTTGCGATAGATCGCATTACCGTAACGATCGGCTTTCCAGGCTTTGACAATCGAGAAGTCGCCCGGGATAGACTCTTCCAGAATATACTTGCGGCCGTTGAACTCTCGCACATCCTTGCCCTTGCCGATATCCGTGCCGTAACCGGTAGCCGTGTAGAACGCCGGGATACCCGCGCCGGCGGCACGCATTTTCTCAGCCAGGGTGCCCTGGGGAGTCAGCTCCACTTCCAGCTGACCGGAGAGCAACTGCTCTTCGAACAGCTTGTTTTCCCCTACATAGGAAGACACCATTTTCTTGATCTGACGATCTTCCAGCAGAACACCCAGACCAAAACCGTCGATGCCACAGTTGTTGGAAATAATGGTGAGTTCTTTGGTCCCCATCTTCTTGATTTGATTGATCAGGTTTTCGGGGATACCACAAATGCCAAAACCGCCTGCAATCACAGTCATGCCATCTTCCAGACCCGCCATCGCTTCTTCGTAGGTGTTAACCACCTTATCGAAACCCGCCATGAACAAAACTCCTCAATGATTATTATTTACCGTGGCACCTCAATTTGAGGTGCGCAAAACGGCCCCTAGCATCCTATAGCGAAATATATTTATCAAGCGTAAAATTTTAATCAACTGATTAAAGGAATTTATATAAGAGCGCCATGGATATCACCATAAAACAGCTCAAGGCGTTTGTCACCGTTGCCCAGACTCGCAACTTCGCTGAAGCCGGCGAACGATTGCATCTCTCTCAGCCTGCACTCAGTATATCCCTGAAGAATCTGGAAGAAGTGGTGGGTGGAAAACTGCTGGCTCGCACCACTCGCACCCTTTCGCTGACCCCGGAAGGCGAGGCCTTTCTGCCGGTGGCACAGCGCCTGCTGGCCGACTGGGACAATGCGCTGACCGACCTGCACAATCTGTTCGCCATGCGACGGGGCAAACTGAGCATCGCCAGCATGGCCTCTTTTTCGATTAGCAAGCTGCCAAAAGCCCTTCACTACTACCGCGGCAAATTCCCGGATATCAATATCACGGTACAGGATGTAGTGGCAGAAGAGGTAGTGGATATGGTGCGCACAGGCCGCGTGGAGGTCGGTGTTACTTTTGATATGGAAGAGTCTGAAGATCTCCACTTTGAACCGCTCTTTGAAGACAGTTTTTACGTGGTGATGCCGGAACAACATGCCCTGCTGGCGAAAGACGAAATCGCCTGGACACAACTCCAGGAATTTCCCTTTGTGGCACTGCAACGCCCCTCGGCCATGCGTCAGATGATTGATGAGATTACCGCCAGCTGCGGCATAACCCTAACGGTGGAATTTGAAGCACACCAGCTCGCCTCCATTGGCTCCATGGTCGCCAACAAACTGGGCATCAGTGTCGTGCCATCACTGGCCATACAACAGATGCGGGCACTCGGCGCAGAGTGTCGTCCACTCACCAGCCCCGTCGTCACCCGCCAAATCGGCATTCTGACAAGGCGTCGTTACCCGCTGTCCTCTGCCGCCATGGCTCTGGTGGAGACCCTGAAATCACAAATTACGGCACCCTGAGATTCCTCATACAGGGGCCTGATACCTGACGCTCCGGACAATATCTGTTAGGGTGTCTATCTTCTTTTCACTACCCAAATTAATCACTATGAACGATCAAAAACAATTCGACGCAGACATGAACCCCGATGAACTCTATCTTGAGGAAATTTTCACTGACCAGAAAATCGGCAGCATACGTCGGCTCAGTCCGGTCACCCGCAACGGTGACGCCGATACAAGCCGCGAAGTACTCTATATGGGTTCTACCCAGGTAATGACACCCATGGGTGCTCTGCCAATCAATTTCGAGTTGCACGCCAACAGTATCGGTGAAGCCGCCGAAAAATTCGGTGTAGAAGCCGAGGTAGCCGTTGAGCGCACTGCTCGCGAGCTTGAGGAAATGCGTCGCGACCAGGCCTCCAAAATTGTTGTGCCCGGCCAGGGAGGCGGCGGTCCCGCCGGCAACCTCGGTGGAGGCATGGGAGGCGGACTGGGCAGCTCGGGTATTATTACTTGAGCCCACTCGTTACCGGACTGAAGGGTGCCAAACCAGAGAGTGCTGAACTGATAGGTTTCAGGCTGAACAACAGCCCACCGTCTGGCCTCTTATTGGGCGCCGCCCAATGGCACTGAAAGCAACCGTTTTCAAAGTTGAGTTGCAGGTATCGGATCTGGACCGCAACTATTATCAAACCCACTCGCTCACCCTCGCCAGACATCCGTCAGAAACGGACGAACGCATGATGATCCGGGTGCTGGCATTTGCGCTGAATGCCAGCGAACACCTGCAGTTCACCAAAGGATTGTCCACGGAGGCAGAACCCGATCTCTGGCAGAAAAATCTGCAGGGTGAAATCGGTCTGTGGATCGAAGTCGGGGTTCCCGACGCAAAACGAATTCGCAAAGGTTCAAACCGGGCCGAACAGGTCATCATTTATGCCTATGGCGCCAGGACAGCTCCCGTGTGGTGGGAAGGTATCCAGGGTGAACTGGCGCGCTTTGACAACCTGACGATCAGTTACCTCTCACCGGAGAATACCGCGGCATTGGCCGGGCTGGCGAGCCGCAACATGACCCTCCAGGCAACTCTCCAGGATGGACTCATCTGGATTGGCAACAGCGAACAGACCCTGACGATCACCCCTGAATACTGGCAACGCGCCCGACTGAGCAGCTAGTCAGACAGATCAGTCCGAAACCGGCTGCACCAGCACCCAGGGCTTTACCACCACCGACCAGACCCGGGCATCACTTTCGAGCCACTTCATTGCTTGCTGGTCGGTCACCTGCCCCACCTGACCGACCGCCAGCCAGTCCTGAACACAGGTTTTATTATCCTGGCAAATCGCCCAGGCAACCTCAATCAGATCCAGCTCCGGTGACACATAAATGGTGGAACCGTTGGCAAAAAAACGCTGCAACTCCTGCCAGGGGATTTTTGCCGTCTCCTGCATCAGCTCTTCACGCTCTATCATCACTCAAATACCTTTAACACACATCAAACAACTCGACCGGCAGCAGCACCCGATGCCCAGGCCCACTGGAAATTGAAGCCACCCAAATGACCGGTAACATCAAGCACCTCTCCCACAAAAAAAAGACCCGGCTGACGCTGACTTTCCATGGTTTTAGAAGAAATCTCGCGCGTATCCACGCCCCCCAGGGTCACTTCCGCAGTCCGGTAGCCCTCCGTACCCGCAGGTTTCAACGACCAACCCTGCAGGTTTCCAGCAACCGATGCCAACAAGTGATCTGGCCACTCTGCCAATGGTCTGTCAGCCTGTTCCCGCCACCAAAGTCCTTCCAGCTCCCGCACCAGCTTGCGTGGCAGCTGCTGGAACAACAGCGTGCGCAACAGCGCTTTCGGCTGTTCTGTTTTCAATTCGAGCAACCACTGCCGGGCATCGATATTTGGCAACAGGTCGACCTGCACCATTTGCTCCTCCCGCCAGTAACTGGAAATCTGCAGCACCGCCGGGCCGCTGAGGCCCCGATGGGTAAAAAGCATATTCTCCAGAAACGACTGTCCACCCGTCGACACACGGACGGGCACTGACAAACCGGAGAGTTTCTCCGACAGCAGTTTAAAACCGTCGGTAAAGGTGAAGGGCACCAGTGCTGGCCGCAACGGGACGACATTATGGCCGAATTGTCTCGCCAGCCGGTAGCCGAAGTCGGAACCCCCCAGGGTGGGCACCGACAGGCCGCCACAGGCCACTACCAGTGAGTCAGCCTGCAATTCCCCCTGGGTTGTTGCAACTCGAAACTTCTCGTCAGACGTCACCTCGCGAATATCGCTGCCGGTTTTCAACACCACCCCGACCTGTTCGGCTTCCGCCAGCAACATGTCGAGAATATCCCGAGAGCTGTTATCACAAAACAACTGGCCGAGCGTTTTCTCGTGGTAGGGAATCCCGTGCCTGTTCACCAGTTCGATAAAATCCCACTGGGTATAACAACTCAATGCCGATTTGCAGAAATGTGGGTTGGCAGAGAGAAAATGCTCCGGCTCTACATACAGGTTCGTGAAATTACAACGGCCGCCACCCGACATCAGGATTTTCTTGCCCGCCCTGTTGGCCCGCTCCAGCAACAAGACCCTGCGCCCACGCTGACCCGCAACCATAGCGGCCATCAGCCCAGCAGCACCGGCCCCGATAACAATCACATCCCACTGGTTCAATCTTGCGCCTGTTTAAAATCCACAAAGCACGCATTCTATCGGTCGCCGACTGCAGGTACTATAGCGGCCAGCAAGGCTGTCCATTGTGGACAACGCTGCTATCCAGCCAATCTGTTGAGTGCATGTCCATGTTTAAAGTGAATGAATATTTTGGTGGCAAAGTAGTCTCTATCGGCTTCCAGACCGAAACCCTGCCTGCCACGGTGGGTGTCATGGCCCCCGGTGAGCACGAATTCTGTCCCGACAAAAAAGAAACCCTGACGGTAATCAGCGGCGCACTGACAGTAAAACTGCCGGATCAGGATGACTGGCAGACCTTTAAACCCGGTGAGAGCTTCGAGGTATCACCAAACAGGGCTTTCCAGTTACAGGTGGCCGTGGATACTGCCTACCTGTGTACCTACGAATAGGGTGACCGGGCAAACGGATCTCAACTCGGAGTCATCTGCGCGGCAGAGATCAGCTGTAACTTCTCAGAACGAGGCAGTTTTTTGATGGCCGCCTCCCGCTTTGATGCAGCACTGCGATTACCGGCACCCTCCGTATAGACCACCCTGACCGGCTGCCGCCCCCGATGAAAATAACGCGCTCCACTCTTGCCCGCC
>DDNV01000015.1:115996-116896 GCA_002341315.1 Cellvibrionales bacterium UBA2511 | reverse complement strand
TCGTGTTCGTGTTCGTGTTCGTGGGCGTTATCACGGTCATCATTGGTGTGGCGGAGGTGGTCGTAGGGCTGTTCAACCTGCACCCTGATAGCCCGGCATTCAGTGCCCGGAAAGGTAAACCGCGCCTGTGGCGAGCTGAGTAATTTTCCCGCCCGTTCAATGGCGGCCTGTTGTCGATGGTCGCGGGGCGGGTGTTCAAAGCCCACCAGGTTCATGGCCGGGCTGCGAAATTCCAGAAGCAGCCGGTCACTATCCAGGGCGGCCTGCAGTTCTGCTTCGCCATGCACATGGGGGCTGTGCTGTTGCGACGAGCGGTCGGCGGTACCCTGTGCCGTAACGTTGCTGGTGATTAATGCACACAGTGGTACCGACAGAGTGATGAAAAGAACTTTGACACTATTCATAGCCTGGCCAGTTGTTTGATGGCGCATTGTTGTAAAAAAAAGGCCCCCGAAGGGGCCGAAGGACCCTCGACTATACAGGTTGGATGGATTACCCAAAGTCCAGTGATAGCATCAATCTGGCTGCGCCGGAGGGCATGGGAGGAGATCGGTGGACGGCCCCCCGGCCTTCGTTGCCATGCCATGACTCACCTTTTAGCAGGACAGCATCGCCGACGGTGAGTTGCCTGATATGCCGGGGTGAGAGGAATACATCTGATTGGTCGTCAGGTTTCCCTCTTCTGCCTTTGCCGAGTCTGGTGCGGTCGACCCGGTTGTTTTCGAGCCATTCGGTGGCCGGGCCGCCGTAGGTTGTCACCATTCGGCAGGGAATATGATCCACATGGAATCGCGGGCACATAGCCTGACTCAGCAGGGCCATGCGCAGGCCGATGCGTTGCAGGTCAAACAACACCGAAAACATTTCGCACAGCTCGGAAATATCCGCAATCAATGCAGG
>DDNV01000015.1:107788-115911 GCA_002341315.1 Cellvibrionales bacterium UBA2511 | reverse complement strand
GCAATCAATGCAGGTTTCCCCCGACGGTTCGGCAGGTGGGCGGAGAGCCAGGGCGCTATTTCGCCCTCCTGCATGACGGCCTGTAATGTCTGAAAAACAGGCGGATTTTTTATCAGCGATGCCACATAAACCTGTGTCGGCAGATCGAGGCTTCTTTGCCAGATAGCCATGTTGATATCGGCATTGTAGATACTTGAGAACACACTTGGGTCCGTGTCGGCGACACTGCCGCTATCCTCAAAGGTCAGCAGTTTCAGGGCAGAATTATCGGGCATGATCATTGCTCCTCTGGGGAGGCCCACGCCTGGAATGGGTCCGGTAGAGACAGCCAGTGTTCTTTGCCCGCAAACAGTTCTTCTTCCGAGAGGAGGCAATCGTTCAGTTGTTGGTAAACCTGGTCGCGATCGAGTCCCTGTCCGATAAACACAAGTTCCTGTCGCATATCTCCAAAAGGCTCTTCCCACTGCTTTAAAATTGCCTCCCTTGTTGCCGGATCCTGGGGCCACTGATCTTTGGGTACCGCCCTCCAGAATATGCCGCCAACGCCACACCGGGCGATACCTCCCGCCTGATTCCAGCTACCCATATGTGCCGGGCGTGTGGCCAGCCAGAAGCAGCCTTTCGAGCGAATCAGTTTGCCGTGCAATTGGGGGTTGTGGAGAAAGTCGTGGAATTTCTTGGGGTGGAACGGGCGACGTGCCTTGTACACAAAACTGCTGATGCCATATTCTTCGGTTTCAGGTACGTGCTCACCGCGCATTTCCTTTAGCCAGCCGGGTGCCTGTCGTGCCCGCTCAAAACTGAATCTGCCAGTGCCCAGTACTTTGCTCAAATCTATCTGGCCGTTTTCAATGGCGACGATATCCGCTTCGGTATTGAGTGTTCTCAGTACACCTTTGAGTTTGTTTAATGCTTCAGCTGACACCAGATCGGTTTTGCTGATGAGGATCACATCACTGAATTCCACCTGATCAACCAGCAGGTCGGCGACACTTCGGTGGTCGTCTTCGCCAAGGCTTTCGCCGGTCTCCTGTAGCTGTTTTGCTTCGATATAGTCATGCATGAAATTGACCGCATCCACGACGGTTACCATAGTATCCAGTTGTGCGGCATCGGACAGGCTTCGACCCTGCTCATCGGCAAATGTAAAGGTTTCTGCCACGGGTAGGGGTTCTGAAATACCGGTGGATTCAATCACCAGATAATCAAAACGGTTTTCGGCGGCAAGCCGGCCGACTTCCTCCAGTAAATCCTCTCTCAGGGTGCAGCAGATACAGCCATTGCTCATTTCTACCAGACGCTCTTCGCTGCGGTTCAGCTGTACTTCATTTTGAATGGTGGCGGCATCGATGTTGACTTCGCTCATGTCGTTGACAATGACAGCGACTCGGCGGCCATCCCGGTTGTGCAGGATATGGTTTAGCACAGTGGTTTTTCCTGCGCCCAGGAACCCGGACAACACGGTGACGGGCAATTTGTTGTGTTGAGTTTTCATAGTGGTGGTATCCATGGCGGCAAAGGGGCCTCCGTTTTTATTGAGAACCGCAAATAAGATGATATATCGTATCATAATTGTCGCCGTGACAAAGTCAAGTGCGATGATGCATTGCCCACTTCCCGGTATTTTGATCCATAAACCGCGGTAGTTGATTGCCACCGTGCATCATGGGTGGTGACGGAGACAGTATGTCTGCAGGGGGCCGCACCTGTTAGAATGGTTGCCTCATCTTCGCGTGATCTCTCTATGTTCCACATTGCCCTTTATGAACCGCAGATTGCTCCGAATACAGGTAATATCATCCGTTTGATGGCGAATAACGGCAGTCATTTGCATCTGATCGAACCGTTGGGTTTCGACCTGGAAGCAAAGAAGTTGCGCCGGGCCGGACTGGATTACCGGGATATGACCTCAGTCACTCGTTACCCCGACTACACGACATTTCTGGCGCAGATGGGTGACAGGCGGATTTTCGCCTGCACCACGAAGGGACGCGTGCTCTATGACGGGATCGCTTATCGTCCCGGTGACGTGCTCCTGTTCGGTTCGGAAACAGCCGGTTTGCCGCAGTCGGTGATGGACAGTTTTGCCCCGGCCCACCGCCTGAGAATTCCCATGCGCCCCGGCTGCCGCAGCATGAATTTGTCCAATGCGGTGGCTATTGTCAGTTATGAGGCCTGGCGACAAAATGACTTTGTCGGTGGGGAGTAGTGATCTGACTACTTCCTATAGCTGGCCTTGCATAGTGTTGCCGGTTAGGATGCTCCGCCCGGCAGAAGATGGCGTGTGCGCATCGACGAGTTAATGCGCAGGTTTTAATGACAGAACGAATAGTTAAAAAGGGAGCGATATGCTGATTGCAATGCTGGCGGTGTTGGTGGGTTTTGGTCTGTTGATCTGGAGTGCCGACCGATTTGTGGATGGTGCTGCGGCGACAGCCTATCATGCCGGTATGCCCAGCCTCCTGATCGGGATGGTGATTGTCGGTTTTGGCACTTCTGCACCGGAGATGGTGGTGTCGGCCATGGCGGCTCTGGATGGCAGTCCTGAGCTTGCTCTGGGTAATGCGCTGGGGTCCAATATTGTCAATACCGGCCTGATACTGGGTGTTACAGCCTTGATTATGCCGATCAGGGTGCATTCAAAAATCGTTCGCAGGGAACTGCCGTTGCTGATTCTGATCAGTCTTGGCGCGGGTCTCATGCTTTGGGATAACGCAGTGCTTCGCTGGGAGGCGGCATTGCTACTGATCGGTTTTTTTGCATTGATTGGCTGGTCGGTTTTTTCTGCTATTCGGGATCGGGGTGATGCCCTGGCAACAGACTTCGATCAGGAAATACGTGAACATACCATGCCACTGGCGAAAGCTATCATCTGGCTGGCCGTGGGTTTGATCGTATTGGTGGCCAGCTCGCGGCTGCTGGTGTGGGGGGCCGTCACCATTGCCGAATCTCTGGGTGTCAGCGACCTGATTATCGGTTTGACTATAGTCGCTTTGGGCACGTCCCTGCCTGAATTGGCATCTTCTGTAATTGCCGTGCGCAAGGGTGAGCACGATATTGCCATCGGCAATATCGTCGGCTCCAATATGTTCAATATTTTGGCAGTAGTAGGTATTGCCGGTCTGATTGAGCCCTTGACCAATCTGTCACAGCAGGTGTTGACCCGCGATTGGGGCACAATGATGCTTCTCATGGTGATGTTGCTATTTATGGCCTACGGCTTTAGAGGGCAGGGCCGGATTAACCGGCTGGAGGGTTTTGGTCTGCTGTTGGTCTTTATTACCTACAATAGTTATCTGGCATTCTCGGTATTAACCGGTTCAGCCTGACCGTTTACACAATGCCGGGCTTTACTTTAATCCCGGTGTGCTCTGGAGTTGGCCCATGGAAAACCACGATAAGCTCGGAGAGATTGAGGATTTTAGAGCCCATCATGATCCTCAGTTGATTGCCCAGCGTCTGGATGATGGTCCGGACTCTGTTTACGTGAGGGACTTTATCTACGGTGCGGTGGATGGAGCCATCACCACGTTTGCCATCGTTGCGGGTGTTGCCGGTGCGGGTTTATCTTCTTCGGTAATTATTATCCTGGGTTTTGCCAACCTGCTGGCGGACGGTTTCAGCATGGCGGTGAGTAATTATCTGGGTACCCGTGCGGAGAACCAGCACCGCATCAAGATCCGCAACCGGGAGCTCGAGGAAATCAAACGATTTCCCGAGGGCGAGGTGGAGGAGATTCGCCAGATTTATGCCCGCAAGGGTTTCGAGGGGAGTGTTCTCGAAGATGCTGTGGATGTGATTACCTCGGATGAGAAAACCTGGGTGGATACCATGGTTCAGGAAGAGTTTGGTCTCTCACTGCAATCACATGACCCGTTCAAGGCCGGTCTGGCCACCTTTGGCGCCTTTTGCCTGGTAGGGTTTATCCCGTTGATGACTTATGTCGCTAACTGGTTATCCCCGGGGCTGATCGATTACGCCTTTGGCCTGTCCGCTGGCCTCACAGTGATAGCTTTTTTCATCGTCGGTGCCATGAAGGGTCGTTTTGTCGATCAGGGTTGGCTGGTGTCGGGGCTGGAAACGGTGGCGATCGGTGGTATTGCTGCCGGGATGGCATTTGGGGTGGGATTGTTATTGAAAGGCCTGGTTGCCTAGAAAGGCCTGGTTGCCTAAATGCCTTCAGGTCTGTTCCAGCTCCACCATGAGATCGTCCGATACACTTTCCAGTGCCTGTTGCAGTCGGCCTTTATCGAGGTCCTGTGGCAATTGCAGGGTTGCACTGGCCCGGAACAGGATTTCCGAGCTCATCGGCGCATCTTCGCAGTGGGTATTGAGTTCCTCCACGTTGACCTGCAGTCTTGCCAGAATACCGGATATCTCGCCGACGATACCTGGTCGGTCGTTGCCGACCACCCTCAGTGTGACGCGCTCGCCATCGGCTGGATGCAGTGAGGAGCAGGCCTCGCCGGTTACCCGGATACCCTGGTGTTGTAGTTGTTCCAGCGCCGTGAGCAGAGCCGCCTGTCGGTCTTCGGCAACATCCACCAACAGGATGCCAGCGAATTTGCCGGCAAGGCGGGACATGCTGCTTTCCAGCCAGTTGCCACCGGCACGGGTGACCACATCGGCGATGCGCTCCACAATGCCGGGGCGATCATTGGCGATGACGGTCAATGCGAGATAGTGTTTCATGCGCGGTTCTTATTCCTGTGCGGTTGTGGGACTATTATGGCCTAACAATCGGCCCCCGGCCACGACCGGAGATTATCTACCGGCCATTTTGAAGCCTTCAGAGACCCAGAGGAGATCGAGATGAAAATCATTAATTCGTTACTGTTACTGGTGTTATGGTTGGGGGGTGTCGATGTGATGGCCGATGCGTCTCCTTTTGCGGGAGCGAACCGGACGCCTGAATTTGTTGCACGCGACAGTTATCGTCACCCGGTGGAAACCCTGGCCTTTTTTCAGGTGGAACCGGGCATGACTGTGGTGGAGATTTCCCCCGGTGCCGGCTGGTATACCGAAATTCTCGCGCCACTGGTCCAACACGGGGACGCTGATCAAGGCCTGTTGTATGCGGCCCATTTTCCAGAAGACAGCGGTGTGCCCTATTACGAACGGTCGTTGGCGTCATTTACCGCGAAGCTGGCCGCTGATCCGACGGCGTATGGCGATGTGATCCTGTCGACATTCGATCCGGCGAACGGCGTGCTGACGGTGCCCGATGGGGTCGCCGACCGGGTGGTGACGTTCCGCAATGTACACAACTGGCTGCGCTCTGACAGTGAAGGAAAAGCGTTTGAACTGTTCTTCCGGGCGCTCAAACCCGGCGGGGTACTCGGTGTTGTGGAGCATCGCACCGGCCGTACTATCGAACGGGCGGAAATGATACGCAGCGGCTATATGCCGGAGGCCTACGTGATTGAGCTGGCGGAAAAAGCCGGTTTTGTGCTGGCGGCCAAGTCCGAACTCAATGCCAACCCTAAAGATACGACCGATCATCCCGAGGGTGTCTGGACCCTGCCGCCCTCCCTGCGGCTGCAGGAGAAGGATCGGGAGAAGTATCAGGCCATTGGTGAGAGCGACCGTATGACGCTGAAGTTTATCAAACCGGCGGCACCGTGATTCAGATTCCACCGAATCGGTTATCCGACGAACTGCTCACCGCGCTGCTGGAGGACTTTATCGCCCGTGAGGGTACGGACTACGGTTTCGAGGAGTTGACGCTGCAGGCCAAACGGCAGCGGCTCAGACGGCAGGTGGATCGCGGTGATGTGGTGATTACCTTCGATCCAGTGACAGAAAGTTGCAATTTGCTGTCGCGGCAACAGTTTCGTCAGCTGGCTGATTCACCGTGACAGCTATCCCCCTGAGCTATCTGATAGACCGGCCAGCGGAGCAAACACGGCCAGTTGGTTCATTGATTCTGGCCCACGGTGCCGGTGCGCCGATGGACAGTGATTTTATGGCGGCCATCACCCGACAGTTGACGGTCGAGGGTGTGACGGTTGTGCGCTTTGAGTTTCCCTATATGCGACAACGTCGTCTCACCGGGCAAAAGCGGCCGCCAGACCGCCAGCCCGTATTGCTGGATTGTTGGCGCGAAGTCTACGCCCACTGCTGTCAGTGCGAGGATCTTCCCGCCCCGATACTGATCGGCGGTAAATCGATGGGTGGTCGCATGGCGAGTATGGTTGTCGACGAACTGGGCGCAGCAGGGCTGTGCTGCTTCGGGTACCCTTTTCATCCGCCCGGTAAACCCGAGCGGATGCGGGTTGATCACTTGCTGATCATGACCACGCCGGCCCTGATTTATCAGGGCACCCGTGATCCCTTTGGCAAGCCCGATGAGTTGGCCTCAATTCCGTTGAGCTCCGCCGTAATACTCCACTGGCTGGAGGACGGCAATCACGACCTGAAACCCCGCAAGGCCTCCGGTCTTGATCAGTCTGAACATCTGGCTGCCGTCGCGAGCTCCGTGTCAGCGTTTGTCCGCAATTGCCCATAAGCGTCGCTTTGAGATACAGCCTCAGTGCGTAGCCCTGAGTTGCATTGATTATTAAAGCAATGATATCTGGCAGGGAGAATTGGGCGTCAACAAAGCGCCCGACAACAGAAAACGGGGTGAGCAGGACAGCCGACCCGAATCACACAGGATTATCGGGTCAGTTAGCCGCCCGGCGCCATCATCGGGACAGCTTTGCTGCTACCCCACGGGCTGTCAGCGGCGCTTTAATACTACAGCCGGGTTTCCCAGTCCCTGCTGCTTTACTCAGGACTCCACCAGCATGGAGATCGCTGCCAGTGCCTCCGGATCCTGCGCCTTGATCTTGTTGGCGATATGGTGCTGGAAGAAATAGCAGAAAGTCTCTTCGCCTTTGGCCGAGTAGAGACACGCGTCGCCGGGCAGCACTGGTGTGCTGATGATTTTTTCATCATCGATCAGCATGCCCTGCACGGTGCCGTCGTACAGCAGTCGCCAGCTGACGACTTCTTTCAGCGTAATACTTTTGAACCCGTCGCTCGACAGTACCGCATGGGTGCCAATAGTGTCCGGCAGCTCCTGGACGACATCGCCCTCTGTCTCGCAATCGATCTCATAGTATTCTGCAGCTGTCTCTACCTCCAATACCTTGTGGATGGGCGCTTCAAAGAAGACTTCGTCGATGCCCGGATCGTAGTAGCCCTCCCAGTGACCATTCAGCGGATCCTGTATCTCGGTACATGGCATGATGTCATCGAGCCAGGGCACCAGACCCACCACCTCACCATCGGCACGCAATGCCCAGCACAGTACTTTGACACTGAACAGCTTGTTGGGGTGAGTCTCGTTGGAATAGATCATTTCCAGACCATCGAGTTCGGGGGCGAGACGGATAATGCGGCGGTTTAACCGGGAGGAGTAGGGCTTCCCTGTGAAGAGATCGACCACGTTGTCCGTGTTGTGGTCAGGTGTTGAGGTAGTCATAATACAGCCTCCTCAAATGGCGGTTCGAACAGGCCCTGAGGAACTGCGTCCTGGATCGGGGCCTGTAGGTGCGTACGGCTAAAACGCATCCACGCAAAATAAGGTACTACCGATCATTTCAAAGCACAATACTTTGGGTATATTTTGTGAGCTACTATTTTGCCTATGGCTCAAATATGAATTCGCAGCGCATGGCTGCGCGTGAGATGCGAGTCATCGGCCAGTGCGCTGGCTGGCTGGATGGTTATGGCCTGCGGTTCAATAAACGCTCCGGCCACGATGCCAGGCTGGCTTGCGCCAATATCGCTTTCGCCCGGGATGAGCGGGTGGAAGGGGTTCTTTACCAGCTGGAAAGTCCTGCAGAAATTGCCAGGCTAGACCCCTTTGAAGGCACGCCATTCAGGTACAGTCGCGAACGTTTTCCGGTATGTACCGAACGCGGTGTTGTGCCCGCCTGGACCTATATAGCCAACCCCGCCGTGATTGATCACGCCATTCGCCCGGCGCGCTGGTATCTCGAACATTTACTGGCGGGCCGTGATTACCTTTCCCCCGCCTACTGGGAGAAAATCAATAACACGGTTTGCTGTGAGGGTGTGACGATTGTCTGGTGATACGGCTACTTTTGATCCCCGGACGCGTCAGTTGATGGCGG
>DDNV01000015.1:103503-107695 GCA_002341315.1 Cellvibrionales bacterium UBA2511 | reverse complement strand
TAGTTGATGGCGGTATTCAACGATCTGTTTGCCGAGTCCTGCAATACCCTGTTGAGCGGGGGCGGTGAGGAACCGGTTTATCTGCCTGCCGAGGGGCGTCTTGACTGCCACCAGTTGATTTTCCGGTATGATTATTTTTCCAGTGCCCTCCATGAGGTAGCCCATTGGTGTATTGCCGGTGAGCAGCGTCGTCAAAAACTGGACTTTGGCTACTGGTATCGGCCCGATGGCCGCAGTGTCAGTGAGCAAAGTGCTTTTGAGCGGGTGGAGATCAAACCCCAGGCGCTGGAATGGATGTTTTCCGTGGCGGCAGGGCACCGCTTTCAGATCAGTGCCGATAACCTGTCCGAAGATATCGATGCCAGTGACGCGTTCGCCACCGCTGTGGCCGAGCAGGCTCAGTGCTGGTGTGTCGGCAGCTTACCTACACGGGCGGCGCTGTTCGCCGCTTCGCTGTCGGAGGTGTTTGGTCGTCGGGACTATCTGGATCCCTGCCACTACCGTGTAGATGTGCTGAAATACTGATGGTGGCACGAAAGCCCCCACTGTATCTGGTAGATGCCTCCATCTATATTTTTCGCCATTATTTTACGCTGCCGCAGCGGTGGTTTTCCGGGGACGGCTACCCCACTCAGGCCGTATACGGTTATCTCGGTTTTCTGCTGGGTTTGTTCGAGCAGCTTCAGCCGCAGTTTATGGCCGTGGCCTTTGACGAGAGTCTGGGCCAATGCTTCCGGAATACGATTTACCCGGACTACAAAGCCAATCGCGAGCTGCCCGACGACGCGCTCGCCTTTCAGTTGCGGGCCTGCGCCGAGGTGACGGCCACCCTGGGCATCTCGGCTCTGGCGAGCAACTCCCACGAAGCGGATGATATTATTGGCACCCTGGCTGAAAGGGGTCGCAACGAGGGCCACCCGATTGCGGTGATCAGTGGTGATAAAGACCTTGCCCAGTTGTTGCTGGACGACGATGCGCTACTCTGGGACGTAGGCCGTACCCCCGCCAGGGATCGATTTGCCATCAAAAGAGAACTCGGGGTCTGGCCGGAGCAGCTGGCAGATTATCTGGCACTGGTCGGTGATAGGGTCGATAACATACCCGGTTTACCGGGCGTGGGGGCAAAAACAGCGATTGAATTATTGGCACATTGCGGGTCGCTGGAAGGGTTGATTGCGGCTGGACCTGAAATCGCCAATCTGCCCGTGCGCGGTGCGAAGCAGCTGCCTGAAAAAATTGCCGCCCACCGGCAGCAACTGCTGATGGCTCAATCCCTGACCCGCATAGCCCTGGACGCACCCGTTGGCGAGCCCACTTTGCAATGTGCCCCGATTGCACTGGGTAAACTGGATGATTTCTGCCAGCGAATGGGGCTGGGCGCTACATTGAAAAATCGCGCCATAAAACTCGCGCACGCCAGAGATCAGGCGCAGCAGATCGTGAAGGAGGCATCACACAGCCGATGAAAATTGTTGCCGATGACAATATGCCGTTGGTGAGGGAATTGTTCTCGCCCTATGGCGAAGTGGTGACCTGTCCCGGCCGCGAGCTGACGGCGGCACATTTAGTGGATGCGGATGTGTTACTGGTCCGCTCGGTCACCCCGGTCAATGCGGCGCTGCTCGAGGGCAGCCCGGTACAATTTGTCGGTTCTGCCACGATAGGTGTCGACCATGTGGACATGGATTATCTGGCGTCCAGCAATATTCAATTTGCCAGTGCGCCGGGCTGCAACGCCAATGCCGTGGTTCAGTATGTGCTCTCGGCACTGTGTCGTCTGCGACCCGGCTGGCTCAGCGAAACGGTGGGCATTGTCGGTTGCGGCAATGTGGGTGGCAGGCTCTATCGCACCCTGCGGGCGCTCGGCGTTGATTGCCGCTGCTACGACCCATTTCTCAACAGTACAACTATCGGAAGCCTGACAACCTTTGAACGGGTGCTCGAAGCCGATATTCTCTGTCTGCATACCCCGCTGACTATCGGTGGGCCCTATCCGACCCACCACTTGCTGAACGAAGCGGCGCTGAGGAATTTTTCGCCCGGTGGGTTGTTGCTCAATGCCGGGCGAGGACCGGTGGTGGATAATGCGGCGCTGTTGCGTTTGAATCGTGGTGAACAGTGGCAGGTGGTGCTGGATGTGTGGGAGTCTGAGCCAGAGATATCATTGCCCCTGCTTGAACAGGTTACCATCGGCACGCCGCATATCGCGGGGTATAGCGTGGACGGCAAAATCAATGGTACCCGCATGGTGTGCGAGGCGTTTTGTCAGTGGTTGGGGCAACCCTCACCGGCAAAACCCGGGCGGAATGAGCCTGTCCAGTGGCTCCGCGCCACATCTCTGGCGGAGGCGGTACTGGCTGTTTACGATATAGCGGACGATGACCGTCGTATGCGCGAGGCGTTGCTGTCAGCCAGCGATGCCACAACAGTAGGTTTGGGGTTTGATCAGCTGCGGAAAATCTATCCCGCACGTCGTGAATTCCAGCATTTTGGCGTCAGGGTGGATAGCGACGAGTCTTTGGTCCGACAGTTGGCTACGCTGGGATTTATTGTTGCGTAGAAGAGGTTTTTTTGGATGAGTGGTCTTCTGCCTTTTGGTCCAGGTCACTGAATGCATCCTGAACCATATCCTCGGTAATCGGGATTTCCCTGCCATTATCATCAATCAGGGCTGCACCGTGAAAATCAGGTGATTTGACGTTTTTATCAGACTTGTTTTTCGGCTGCTCCATGTTTGCTCACTGGTGGTGGTCGATTGGCAAAACATACCATGATTACCCTGTAAGGCAAGCCCTGGGGTTAAATTTGCAGAGGCACATTCAGGAGTCGCCATGTTCAAACTCGGCTTGATCGTCAATCCGCTGGCAGGCATCGGTGGTCCCGCGGCGTTGAAGGGTAGCGATGGTGAGGCCGCTGCCGAAGCCTTGCGGGAAGGGGCCGGATTGCGTGCCCCAGACCGTGCGGCGAGAGCATTGGACGTGATTTTTCATGCACTCGGTGGTGGCGCCGTCTCGGTGCTGACCTGTCCCGGTCTGATGGGGGAGTCGGTGGCCAGGCAATGTGGTTTTGTCCCCGAACTGGTCTGTGAAACGGATCCCCTGAATACCCGACCGGAGGACACCGAACAGGCGGCCAGAGTGCTGGAGAACAAAAGCGTGGATTTGCTGATGTTTGTTGGCGGTGATGGCACGGCCCGCAATATTTGCAATGCGGTTTCTCCAAACCAGCCGGTCCTGGGTGTACCAGCCGGGGTCAAGATGCACTCCGGCGTGTATGCCATTACACCGGAAGCGGCGGGTGAAGTGGTTTGTCGGCTGGTTCGTGCCGACCTCGTGGATATTCGTCGGCAGGAAGTGCGCGATATCGACGAGGATGCTTTTCGCCGGGGCCGGGTCATGTCCCGTTACTACGGGGAGTTGCTGGTGCCGGAAGAAGGACGTTTTATGCAACAGGTCAAGGATGGTGGTCGGGAAGTGGAGGCGCTGGTGGTCGATGAAATAGCCGATACCCTGATGGAGGAAATGGAGGATGACACACTCTATCTGGTGGGCCCCGGCTCGACCACAGCGGGGCTAATGGCGGCAATGGGGCTCGATAACACACTGCTTGGTGTGGATCTGGTCAGGAATGGGCAGTTGCTGGCCAGGGATGTTTCAGCCGGACAAATCGAACAGGCGGTGGTGGGATTCAACGGCCCGGTGAGTATTATCATTACGCCAATTGGTGGTCAGGGCATGCTGCTGGGTCGCGGCAATCAGCAACTGACACCGGCCATTATCAGACGGGCTGGCCGGGAAAACCTTATAGTCGTGGCGACCAAAACCAAAATTACCGAACTCGCGGGCAGGCCGCTGATGGTGGACAGTAACGACCCGCAACTGGATCGGGAGCTGGCAGGTTACGTCCCGGTACTGACCGGTTACCGGGACAGGATTCTCTATCCGATCGGTTACGGGGCCACCTGAGCCAGTTTTACCTTTGTCACCGGATGATTGAGACGGTATTTTTCCAGGAAGCGGGCCAGCCGCTCAATGGCTTCCTCCAGATCGTCTTCCCTCGGCAGGAATACGATGCGGAAATGGTCGGGATCCGGCCAGTTGAAAGCGGTGCCCTGCACCAGCAGAATCCGTTCTTCCAGTAATAAATCCAGTACCAATTGCTCGTCGTCTTCAATCGGATAAATTTCCCGGGT
>DDNV01000015.1:103191-103381 GCA_002341315.1 Cellvibrionales bacterium UBA2511 | reverse complement strand
TGGGGAACAGGTACATCGCCGCTTTGGGTTTGACGCAACTGACACCGGGTATCCGGGTCAACAGGGACCAGGCTTTTTCGCGTTGCTGGTAGAGACGGCCCTCCGGTGCAACCAGGTCATTGATACTCTGATAGCCGCCCAGGGCCGTCTGGATGGCATACATGGCCGGCACGTTGGCGCACAGCCGCAT
>DDNV01000015.1:94999-103050 GCA_002341315.1 Cellvibrionales bacterium UBA2511 | reverse complement strand
GGCACGTTGGCGCACAGCCGCATGGATGCCAGCATTTCAATGCCCTGGATATAACTGCGGGCGCGATGTTTGGCACCGCTCACCACCAGCCAGCCGGAGCGGAAGCCCGCCAGACGGTAGGCTTTTGACAATCCGTTGAAGGTGATGCACAGCACATCAGTGGCCAGACTGCCGAGTGGTATATGTACTGCATCATCGTAGAGAATGCGGTCATAGATTTCATCGGCATAAATGATCAGGTCATGCTCCCTGGCCAGTTCGACAATTTTCTGCAGAACCGCCTCGGAGTAAACAGCCCCGGTGGGATTGTTGGGATTGATTACCACAATGCCCCGGGTATTCGGTGTGATCTTGCGGGCGATATCCTCGATGTCCGGTTGCCATTCGTTGGCTTCGTCGCAGAGATAGTGAACCGCCTTGCCCCCGGCCAGATTGACGGCAGCTGTCCACAGGGGGTAATCCGGCACCGGCACCAGAATTTCGTCACCGTTGTTGAGCAGCGCCTGCATGGCCATGACAATCAGCTCGCTGACGCCGTTGCCCAGGAAGATATCGTCGATGTCGACATTCGGGATGCCAATCAATTGGCAACGTTGCATGACGGCCTTGCGGGCACTGTAGATGCCTTTGGAGTGGCAGTAGCCCTGGGCCTTGGCCAGGTTGTGAATGACGTCGTGAATGATCTCGTCGGGCGCTTCAAAACCGAACGGGGCGGGGTTGCCAATATTCAGCTTCAGGATGCGCAGGCCTTCTTCCTCAAGCCGGTTGGCGTGGTCGAGCACCGGGCCGCGAATATCGTAGCAGACGTTATTCAGCTTGTTTGACTTCTGGATATGTTGCATAAAGTATTGTTTCTGGTTGTCCAATTCGGATAAAAACTGATTGTATATCAAAACCCTGCCATAAATAAGAAAACTCTGAGGTGTCGAGAATGGCGAACACAAGACAATTTGATGATGAACAATGGCGCGAACAGCTCACCCCTGATGAATTCAGAATCTGTCGTCAGAAGGGCACTGAACCTCCCTTTAGTGGTGCCTATTGCGATGAGAAGGCCTCTGGAATCTACCACTGTAAATGCTGCCATCAGCCGCTGTTTGATGCTGCGGCCAAGTATGACTCAGGTTCTGGCTGGCCGAGCTTCTATCAGGCCGTCGATGAGAATGCTATCGATGAATGTGCCGATACCAGCCATGGCATGCGCCGTATCGAGATCACTTGTGCGCACTGCGGCGCTCATCTGGGACACCTGTTTGATGACGGTCCTGAACCAACCGGACTGCGATATTGTGTGAATTCGGTCTCCCTGCAACTGGAGTCGTTCTGAAATTCTGATCACGGGTTGCCACCGGGTCGATGTCGGGGGTTTTCAGGCTGCCGCAGAGAAAAACAGAATGCAGGGTTGACAGGGCACATGCCGCTTCTTAGAATGCGCGCCTCTCTTGATGAGAACCTTGTGTCCCGTTCGTCTAGAGGCCTAGGACACCGCCCTTTCACGGCGGTAACAGGGGTTCGACTCCCCTACGGGACGCCACTTTTATCCTGATGGGATAAAATGCGGGAATAGCTCAGTTGGTAGAGCGCAACCTTGCCAAGGTTGAGGTCGCGAGTTCGAGCCTCGTTTCCCGCTCCATTATTGAAAAAAGGGCCAGTGATATAATCACTGGCCCTTTTTTCTTGTTGTGGATCGTGTTTGTTTTACCCAAGCACTTGGTTTGAGCAAACCTTTTGGGGATCACGATCAGCGGGGGGTGTCGCCGAGTGGCGTAAGGGAGGCACCCGAAAGGCGCTGGTGGCACGTGCTGATGAAGCCATGTACCGGGCCAAGAACAGCGGTCGCAACTGTGTTAAAGACTGAGTGTGAGGCACTGAGCTGGCGCATGGGACAGCGAGTTCAGGTTGGATCCAGTATTTCACGCAATTTTAGCGCCAACTGCTCGCGATGATAGGGTTTGCTGATCAGCTGCACGCCTCTATCGAGACGGCCATTGTGAATAATGGCGTTTTCACTGTAGCCGGAGGTGAACAATACTTTCAGGTTGGGGAGGATGTTCAGTGCCTGTTCGCTCAGTTGTCGACCATTAATCCCGCCCGGCATCACTACATCGGTAAATAACAGGTCAATATCCTGGTGCTGTGCCAGTATATCCAGTGCCTCTGCGCCGGAACGAGCAGCGGAAACGCGGTAACCGAGGCTTTCAAGAAGGGCAGTAACATAGGTTCTCACCTGATTGTCATCCTCCACCGCCAGGATATGCTCTGAACCGCCGACGGGCTCAACAGCTCGGGGAGCCTCATAGACAACATCGTCTGTTGTCTTGGCTCGCGGAAAAAAAAGTTTGATCGTGGTGCCCTCATCCACCTCGGAGTATATTTTGGCATGTCCACCGGATTGTTTGACAAAGCCGTAGACCATGCTGAGACCGAGACCGCTGCCCTTGCCCATGGCCTTGGTGGTAAAAAACGGATCGAATGCCTGGCTGACTAATTCGGCAGGCATACCGGTGCCGCTGTCGGAGACCGATACCTGTACATAGTCTCCGGTGATTACTTCCATCTGATCCTGTGCATAGGTTTCATCCAGCTGGGTGTTGGCTGTTTCAATAATCAGCCTGCCACCCTCTGGCATGGCATCACGCGCATTGATGGCTAGATTGAGCAGTGCCACTTCCAGCTGGCCCGGATCAATCTCGGTGGTCCACAGTTCTCCGGTATCGACAAACGTCAATTCAATATCTTCGTTGAGAGCTCGCTTTAGTAGTCCCAGCGTGTCAGTAACCAGTTTATTGATGTCCACCCGCCTGGGTTGCAATGCCTGACGCCGGGCGAAGGCCAGCAGACGGTTGGTGAGCTCCGCTCCCCGCTCCGCTGCCGTGACAGACATTTCTGCCAGCCGCTGCAGATCGGGTTGATCGCCGAGCTGCTCCTGCATGAATTCGGCGTTGCCCAATATTACCGTGAGCAGATTGTTGAAGTCGTGGGCAATGCCGCCGGTGAGGTGGCCGACCGCTTCCAGCTTTTGTGACTGGCGCAGCCGTTCATCCATTTCCCGCAGTTCGGTGACATCCACCATGCTGCCGACCATTCTTACAGCTTTGCCTGAGGTGTCCCGTGTAATAAAGCCCCGATCCACCACGGACAGCGCCTTGCCATTGGCGTGAAGAAACCGGTATTCACTCTGCCAGGTGACATCATCGCTGTTAAATACAGCATAGAGTTCCGCGAGAACGTTATTGCGGTCATCGGGGTGAATATGCTCGACCCAGAACTGCAGCCCGTCAGTGATCTGTATCGGATCGTAACCAAACATGGTTATCAGGTTATCGTTCCACCAGATGCCGTCCTCAACCAGATCCCAGTCCCAGATCACATCGTTGGTGGCTTTGGTGACCAGTTGGAATCGTTCGTCGCTCTGTCTGACAGCCTGCTCAGCCATTTTGCGGTCAGTAATATCCCGCTCTACTGCAACCCAGTGGGTAAACCAGCCGGTCTCGTCCGCCAGTGGAACAATGTCCATTTCCAGCCAGAACGCATCACCAGTTTTGGTGTAGTTGATTAGTTCAGCACGCACGGGTTGCCAACGGGTGAGGGCCTCCCGGATACGATCCAGCTCCGCCCTCTGGGTTTTTGGCCCCTGCAGCAGGCGCGGTGTTTTGCCGATCACCTCCTCTCGGCTATACCCGGTGCGCCGCTCGAAGGCATCGTTGACATAGATAATCCTGGGCCCTTCGGGGTCATCCAGAGGTCTTGCTTCAGTGATCAGTAAAATATCATTTTGCCGGGAGACGGCGGATTCCAGCAGTCGCAGGTGTTGCTCTCTGGCCCGCTCCTGGGTGACATCCTGAAAATAGATGGCGAGTCCCTCGATGGAGGGGTAGGCCTTTACTCGCAGCCAGATATTCAGTTCGCTGTAACGTTCGGTAAACGTATGTGTCGTCTGTGTGGCAAGGGCAGCTTCATACTCGCTGCGGAAAGCAGAATCGGCGGCAGCCGGAAAGCATTCCCAGACGTTATTGCCAATCAGTGCATCCCGGCGCTTGTTGAGGATGCGGCAAAATTCGTTGTTGACGAAGGTGAAATTGAAGTCCCTGTCGAGGGTGAAGAAGCCATCACTCATACTCTCCAGGGTCTGTTCCAGCCGCTGGGATAACGTCTTCGATTGTTCCCGCGCGTTGATGTGGTCGGTAATATCCTGGAAGGCACCGCGCACAGCACAGATGTTGTCCTCGGCATCGTATTCAGCCTCACCGGTGCTGCGCACCCAGATGCGCCTGCCGGTGGCAGTAACTTTTGGCATCACCTCACTGAAGGATTCACCCCGTTCTGCACAGGCATCAAAGATGCGTCGAAAGCGGTTGCGATATTCCGGCAGGTAAAAGTTGATGGCTTCCTGCAGTGTGGGTTGAAAGTCCGGCCCGACATCGTGAATGTCGGCTGTCTCTTTTGACCATTTCATGGTTTTTGTCTGAAGGTCAAAACGCCAGCCTCCCAAATGGGCTGCCTGTCCTGCAATCCGTTGCAGGCTGGAGGCCTCGGCCAATTGGTTTTCGGCGAGAACCAGATCGGTGATGTTCTGTACCACCCCGGTGAGCAGGCGTCCGTCGGCGGTATTGGCCAGCTCGCCCATGCCCTGAACATGCATGATGCTGCCGTCCGGTTTGGGGATTCTGTGACGAAACTGCAGCGGTCTATCGGGTTTTTCCAGAAAACTGTTCAGCTCGTCTACCAGACCCTGCCGGTCATCCGGATGCATTAATCCCAGGTAGGCATCAAAGCAGTGGCCAAATTCCTCGGGAGTGATATCGTACATGTCGTAGATATCATCAGACCAACTGAGCACATCGCTGTCGAGATTGAGTTTCCATATGCCCAGTTTCAGTAGGCGTTTGGCCGTGCGCAGGCTGGCCTCCTGTTCCTGCAGTCGGCTGTTGGCAATTTTCAATTCGCGGGAGCGTAACAGGATATCCAGCTCCAGCTGGGCTTCGTCATATTCCTCAGTGGCAGTGGATCCCCGGGCTGTCAGTCGTCCCTCGGCCGAGTAGACAAAGTCGGTGACATCCTCGGTTCTGAGAATAATGAATGTGATTTGGCCATCGGTCCCCTTCAGGGGGGTATTGACACAACTCCAGAAGTGTTCGGCGAATCCACCGCCCTGGTCTTCCGGGCGAGGAATGGGGTAGCGCTGAACCGGCAGAACATCGGACATGCCGGTCTCTTTGACTTGTTCCAGCGAGGCCCGAAGATTCCGGACGCCGTCTGCCATGCTGTCCGCGGGGTCATCGGGGAAAACATCGAACATTCGACGGCCCTTGATATCCTGCCGTCGGGTCCCTGTGGCATTGAGATAGGCGTCGCTGGCGGCAACAATCCTGAATTCATCGGGGGTCAGGACCAGAAATTGACCGGGCGCTGACTCGAACAGGGACTGAAACAGATGGGCCGAGGCTTCGGCCTCCTGCCGTAAGACCTGCTCCCGGTTTAGGTAGTTGGTCTGGTCTGCCTCCAGCGCCAGTAACCGGGTGACATCCCGGGCGGAGACCAGCTCGGCCTTTGTACCATCATGGTCAAGTGTGTGCGCAGTGATCTCCACCGAGATAATAGCTCCGGACTTGAGGCGGTGGCGCCAGATACCTGCATCATTAAAACCCGAAACCAAACTGGCGATGTTTTCGAGTAACCCGGGAACCTCTTCCTTTGGTCGAATGTCCTTGATGGTCATGGCGAGGAATTCGTCCCGGGAATAGCCGTATTTGGCGATGGCGGCATCGTTGACGTCAAGAAAACGCAAGGTTTCCCGATCATAGATCCACATTGGATCCGGGTGGCAATAGAAGAGTCTATTTCCAGGGATAGGCATTAACGAACCCCGTTAGCTGCCGGTGACTTCATCAACCAGGCGAGGGTGGCGTCCGGTGGCATGGGCCGGCCAATAAAATATCCCTGAGCTGTGTCGCAACCTATCTCGGCGAGGAAAGACAGTGTCCATTGATCTTCCACGCCTTCGGCGGTCACCAGTAGCCCCAGCGCCCTGGCCAGACCGACGATCGCCGCTGCAATTTTTTGTGATTCCTCGGACTGCGGTGCCGAAATGACAAACATTTTGTCAATTTTCATTTCCGAGAACGGCAGCCGAGCCAGTTGAATCAGGGATGAGTAACCCACCCCGAAATCATCAATCGATAAGCTGAAACCCTTGATGCGGAACTGGGTCAGAAATTCCAGCATCATGATCGGATTTTCCATGCTGCTGCTTTCGGTAATCTCCAGCACAATCTGTTGAGGGTTCAGCCCCAGCACCTGACACTGGGTCATCAGCCACTCGGAAAGGCCGGCGTCTGCGATCACCCTGGCGGACAGGTTCAGGGCGATGGTGGTATCGGTGCCGCGAAACGATTCGGCAAACCAGTGAAGAGACTGGCCAAATACCTGTCGGGTCAGCTCGCCAATCAGGCCGGTTTCTTCCGCCAGCGGAATAAATCGGTCGGGCATGATGATGCCGATATCGGGGTGGTGCCACCGGGCCAGCGCCTCAAAGCCAATACATTTTCCTGTGCCACAGGATACCTTGGGCTGGTAATAGACCCCTATTTGTTGCTCGGCCAGGCCTGCAGCGAGGGTCTGTCGGGTAACCTGGAATTCCTGTGGCCGGTTTTCGGGAGCCTTGAGGGGAGGCTGGTGAGACTTGTCGCTGAGCAGCTCGCCAAGTCGGCTGGGGGTAAAGGGCTTGCCCAGCACCCCCGAGACATTGAGACCATTTTCTGCGGCGGCTCGACCCGCAGCCTCCAACACTCTGTTGCCCAGACCGCTGGCAACGATCACGACGCCATCAAAGGCGATATCGGCCAGACGTTTCAGTATCTCGACACCATCCACTTCCGGCATGGCGAGATCGACTATCAGGTGTGAAGGGGCCCAATCTGCAACCAGGTGAAGAAACTCATCGGCACTGGTAGTGGCGCGGGCATCGTGACCGGCGCCTTTGGCAATGGTGCAGATGGTAAAGCTGACGTCGGCATCATCATCGAGTACCAACAGCCGTTTATCGGGGGGGCCTAATGTCATGACCAGACCTTAATTATTTGTAGGTTTGTCTGGCGGAGAGACCTGTCTGGCCAGAAAGATAATCCGTGATCACATCCAACATAGCTTCAGCATGCGGTATTGTGAAGGTTGTTTCAAGCCTGCTTGAAAGGCCCCCAGTTTCCAGAGATATGGTGGTCGTTGACCGCGGGATGACTGTCGGTTTCCCGGGGTTGGGGCAATCGTGATTTATCATGTGTTGTCCTGCTGTGTCAGTACCCGTCGCAGGTATTGGGCAAGTTCAGCGCGGTGGTAGGGTTTTCTGATGAGGTTGGTGTTGTCTTGCAGCCCGTCTCCTTCATCGTCGTGGCCGGCAAATCCGGTAGTGAACAGTATTTTCAGGTAGGGGCATTGCTCACTGGCCAGTTGGGCCAGTTGTCTGCCGCCCATGCCGGGCATGCGCAAATCGGTGAATAGCAGGTCAACCGCATTGCCTTCGCGCAACAGGTCGAGTGCCTGCTGGCCATCGGTTGCCGTGATGACCTGATAGCCCAGGGATTCCAGTTGATGTTTGGCGACACTCCGAACCAGGTGGTCGTCCTCCACCAGCAGGATCCATTCGTTGCCGCCGATCTTTTCAGATGGTTTCTCGTCAACTGGCAGCGGTGTCGGTGGCTGGTCCGAGACAGGCAGATAGAGGAGGAAGGTGCTGCCTTCCCCCGGCTTTGAGTGGACGCTGATTTGTCCGCCAGACTGATTGATGAACCCGTGTACCATCGCTAACCCCAGCCCTGTTCCACCTCCCTGTTCTGTAGAGGTGAAGAAAGGCTCAAACAATCGATCCACAAGCTCGGGGGCTATACCAGTGCCCGTATCGGTGATTGATAACACGACATATTGGCCACGACTCAAATCCAGCTCGGTTGAATCGCTCGTCTGAGCGGCACGTGTTGAGATGGTCAGGCTGCCGCCCAGTGGCATGGCATCGCGTCCGTTGACACACAGGTTCAGCAACGCGTGCTCTAGTTCTG
>DDNV01000015.1:73189-94917 GCA_002341315.1 Cellvibrionales bacterium UBA2511 | reverse complement strand
AGCAACGCGTGCTCTAGTTCTGAAGGATCCACATAGATTGCCGGTAGCCGTGAATCGAGCTCCAGTGTGATGACAATATTGCTACCCAGTGTTCGCTGCAGCAGGGGTTCGATACCGAGCACCAGTTGATTCAGGTTCACGGCCCTCGGGGTGAGGCTCTGTTGCCGGGCAAATGCCAGCAGGCGATGGGTTAGATCCGCTCCGCGTTCAGCAGCCTCTGTGATCATACTTGCCAGCTTTTGATGGTCGGGATGATCGTGCAGCGAGTCTTCCAGAATTTGCGCGTTACCCATGACCACAGTGAGCAGGTTATTGAAATCATGGGCGACCCCGCCAGTCAGCATACCCAGAGCCTCCAGCCGTTGTGCCCGGTGGAGTTGTTTTTCCATTGTGATGCGGTTTGTTATATCGGTCATGCCACCGACCATCCGGATGACGGTGCCGTTGTCATCGCGAATCAGATGACCGCGATCCTCCACCTGTGCCCAATGACCATCTGCACATCTGAAACGATAGCTGGCGGACCAATGATTGTTGCCATTTTGGGAAATGGCCAGTCGGCGTCCGGCCAGCACCTCCTCCCTATCATCGGGGTGAATCAGCGCAGCCCAGGCGGCGTCGTCAGGTTGTGAGTTGGTGCGGCGGTGGCCAAAGAGCTGTGTGAAACCGTCATTCCACCAGCGATTGTCACTGAGCATATCCCAGTCCCAGGCGGCATCACTGGTGGCCTGAGCCAATAACCGGAACCGCTCTACGCTGACCCGAAGCGCCGCTTCCGTGGCTTCCCGGCGGGCAATGTCCTTCTCTAAGGCCCGGTTGGCGATTTCCAATTGACGGGATTTTTCTTCCAGTTTGCGAACCAGTGTCTGGTTATAGGTCTTCAGAATTGTGTTTTCATCGAGACCGACGGGACTGGTCGCAATAGGTTTGGCGATATGGGGTTGATCCTGTATCTGCCACAGGACTTTGAGAAAAGCTTCAGGTTCGACAGACTTCAGGATAAAGGCATCGGCACCCAGATCCAGGGCCAGCTCTCGGTCACTTTCTTCGGTGTAGGTGGCGGTGTAGATGATGAAAGGGATATGCGAGAGGCGGGAGTCGGACTTCCATTGCTGGAGCAGCGTGTAGCCGTCCATGATGGGCATCAACAGATCAGAAACAATCATGTCGGGAGGGGTGTTGCGCGCCTTCTCCAGTGCTTCGTTGCCCTGGCTGGCAGTATCGACCTGATAACCGTGGCTGATGAGCAGCGTCTCCAGGTAATAGAGGTTTTCTTCCCGGTCATCGACGATGAGGATTCGCGACATCAGCTGCTTTCCATATCCGGAGACTGCCAGCAGACACTTTCCACCTCATCAACAAAAGTATCGGGGTCGATGGGTTTTTCGATATAACCACTACAGCCCGCTGCCAGTGCTTTTTCGCGATCACCCGCCATGGCGTGGGAGGTCACTGCGATAATGGGGATATTGCCTACTGACTCGACTTCGCGCAGGCTTGCCGCCACGTCATACCCATGCATGGTCGGTAATTGTATATCCAGCAGAATCAGGTCAGGCAACAGCGCCTTGGCCAATGCAATGCCTGCCGGTCCATCGGTGGCCGACCTGACGCGGTGGCCGCGGTGTTCCAGTAAAAAAGTCAGCAGGTAGCGATTGAGCTCATTGTCTTCAATGACCAGAATATCGAGGCAGGGTTCTTTCATGATAGCTCCAGTGGCAATATCACGGTAAATTCACTGCCCTGTGACCATTGACTGTCGACCTTGATTGCGCCGCCGAGCAGATTGGTCAGGCGGCTGCAGATCGCCAAACCCAATCCGGTGCCGTCGTGTTGGCGGGTGAGGCCACTGTCGACCTGGTTGAAAGGTTTGAATAACTGCTCTATATCTTCCGGTCGGATACCAATGCCGGTATCGGTGACCCGGAATCGAACAGCGGGTACCGGCTGTTCGCCACGAAGTGGTGCTCTGTTGTCTTCACTATCGACCGCAGTGGTAGGAACCCATGCCGGTTCCAACTCCACATGCAACGCGACACTGCCCCGGTCCGTGAACTTAATGGCGTTGTTCAGCAGATTCAGCAAAATTTGTTCAACCCGTCGACGATCACTGCACATGGTAGATAAACCCTCTGCGATATCCCTGTAAAGAGACAGACCTTTCCTCTCTGCCAATGGTTTGACACTTCCGATCACCCGATCGATTGCGTCGGTCAGGTCAAAAGACTCCCGGCGGACCTGTAACTGCCCAGCTTCGATTTTGGAGATATCCAGCACGTCGTTGATCAGATCCAACAAGTGGCGGGCACTGCTGCGGACCAAATAAAAGAATGAAAAACTTATTATTACTACTACTGCTACCGCTAATGTCTTTTGGANNAGCTTCGATTTTGGAGATATCCAGCACGTCGTTGATCAGATCCAACAAGTGGCGGGCACTGCTGCGGACCATGCCCAGTTGTTTTGTCTGTTCCCGGGTAATGGGCCCAGCCATTCCCTGCAGGATAATGCCGGTAAAACCGATGATTGAGTTGAGTGGGGTCCGCAACTCGTGGGACATGGTGGCGAGAAATGATGACTTCAATTGATCGGCAGTTTCAGCGCGGTTAGCGACCGATTGCAGTTCATTGGTGCGAGTCCTGACCCTCTTTTCCAGGTTCTGATTCAGTGTTTTGAGGTCGGCATAGGCTTTCTCCAGGGCACCGAAAGCCCACCAGATCAGTAGCAGTAATAACAGCGAGGTGATCAGGACAAACCCGATCCCCTTGTACACGCTCCAGCGACTGAATGTTTCGGTATCGGCTGCCAATGCCATCAGTGCGTGGTCAGAGGCATAGATCCACAAACTGGCTACAATGGCATAGACGGCGGTGATCAGTAGTGCGCGGCAACGCAGTGACCATTTTCTTCCTGGATCGGAGGAAGGCGGGAGAACGGTATTCTGACCCTGTTCGTCGTCGGGCCTGTTGGTGCTCATGGGGCAACCCCGGAAATTGGACTGGTTCCGACTCTCGGCATGTCCCGTTTCGATAGTGCAGTCAAGTCGGGCAACATGGCCGTCCTTCCTGTCAGTGTGGCAGTTCCTTATCTCAAGTCTGCAATACCAATTTACTGCATGGACAGTTATTGCGGGCTGTTTTTATAAGTATGACCACTGCAGAATAGGCCCAGAGTGGTTGATGGGTCAATCCTTGCCCTGACGATAGTGGGTTCGCTCGTCGCTGTGTTCGAGTTGCAGTATCTCCGCCCCCCCTGATGTCAGCCCAGTGGCGCGGGTTTTTTGGTGTTAACCGACAAACGTGGGGAAAAGTCATTTAGACTATCACCCCCGCTGAGCCGGCCATGTCCTTTGGTTGACGCGTGGGCACTTTTATTCTGTAACCGTTTTTATTTTTGTAACTATTGGGACGCTATGACCGCTGCATTATCGATCCGCAATTTGCACAAACAGTATGACAATGGCTTTGAGGCGCTCAAGGGCATCGACCTTGACGTTCAACCCGGCGATTTTTTTGCACTGCTCGGGCCCAACGGTGCCGGTAAGTCCACCACCATCGGCATCATCTGTTCTCTGGTGAGAAAAACGGCCGGTGAGATAGCCATTTTCGGGACGGATATCGACAGAAACTTCTCCCTGGCCAAGCAGTATATCGGCGTGGTTCCGCAGGAATTTAACTTCAACCAGTTTGAAAAAGTCATCGATATTGTCAAAACCCAGGCGGGCTATTTCGGGTTGCCGCCAAAGCTTGCCGGGGAGCGCACCGAGAAATATCTGAGGCAGCTGGGCCTCTGGGAAAAACGCCATCAGCGCTCCCGGATGCTCTCCGGTGGTATGAAGCGACGACTGATGATTGCCAGGGCGCTGGTTCACGAACCGCAGCTGTTGGTGCTGGACGAGCCCACGGCCGGTGTGGATATCGAGTTGCGCCGCTCCATGTGGCAGTTTCTGAAGGCGATTAATGCCAGCGGTACCACGATCATATTGACCACGCATTACCTGGAGGAGGCAGAGAGTCTCTGCCGCAATGTGGCGATCATCGATCAGGGTAAAATCATCCACAATACCTCCATCAAGCAGTTGTTACGGCAGCTCAATAAGGAGGTGTTTGTACTGGATACCCGCGAGGCGTTGACCGATATGCCGACCATTGAGGGTTATCCGGGGCAGCTGATCGATGAACACAGTTTTGAGGTTGAGGTGGTGAAGGGAAAATCGCTGAACAAATTGTTTGCCAGTCTCAGCGAGCGGGACATCCATGTGACCAGCATGCGCAACAAGGCCAACCGGCTGGAAGAGCTGTTTGTTTCCCTGGTGGAGCCGCACAGGAATGAAACGGCGGAGGCACAGTTATGAATGCCGGTCAGCAATGGGTGGCGTTTACCACCATTCTGGTGAAGGAAGTCCGCCGTTTTATGCGCATCTGGCAGCAGACCCTGCTGCCGCCTGCTATTACGATCGCCCTGTATTTTGTCATCTTTGGCAAATTGATAGGACCGCGGATTGGTGAAATGTCCGGTTTCACCTATATCGAGTTTGTGGTGCCGGGGCTGATCATGATGTCGGTGATCACCAATGCCTATGGCAACGTGGTGTCTTCTTTTTTTGGTACCAAGTTTCAGCGCAGTATCGAAGAGTTACTGGTGTCGCCGGTGCCCAACTACATCATTCTGCTGGGTTATGTCATCGGTGGTGTAGTCCGCGGTCTGGCTGTGGGGGTGATTGTGACACTGCTGTCCCTGTTTTTTACCGATTTGCAGGTCAGCCATCTGGGTGTAACGGTCGCCATTGTATTTTTAACTGCGGTCCTGTTCGCGCTGGCGGGGTTTATCAACGCGGTTTTTGCCAACAGTTTTGATGATATATCCATTATTCCGACCTTTGTGTTGACGCCGCTCACCTACCTGGGCGGTGTGTTTTACTCCATCAGCATGTTGCCGCCTTTCTGGCAGGCGGTGTCGCTGGCCAATCCGGTGCTCTATATGGTCAACACCTTCCGGTACGGTCTGTTGGGTGTATCGGATATTAATGTGGCATGGGCCTTTGTCATGGTGACGGGTTTCTGCGCCCTGCTGTTTTTCTTCTCGCTGTTTCTGCTGGAGCGGGGCAAACGATTGCGCAGTTGAGGTGAGCCATGACGGAAAAAAAAATATTGCTTGGGGCCGACACTGACTACCCCGCCAGCTACAGTCCGCAGTTATTGCATCCGATTCCCCGAAAAGAGGGCAGGCAGGCATTGGGTATTCTGGACGCCGAGCCTTTTTTTGGCGTGGATCTCTGGACCGCCTATGAGCTCTCCTGGCTGGATATGCGGGGCAAACCGATGGTGGCGGTGGCAGAGCTATCGATACCGGGCAGCACGCTCAATCTGGTCGAGTCAAAATCCCTGAAGCTCTATCTCAACTCGTTGAACCAGGAGCGCTATCGCTCCGTGGAAGAGGTGACCCGGATCATCGAGCGCGATGTCAGTGCCTGTGTGGTGGGGCCGATACTGGTGGGGATTCACCCCGGCGACAGTTATCGTCACATGGGACTCGGCTCGCTGCCCGGTATTTGCCTGGATGACCTGTCAGTAGACGTGGATACCTATGCCCCGGATCCCTCACTGCTCGGGCTGGCGAACGGGCGCACAGGGGTCAGCGAATCGCTCTACAGCCATTTATTGAAAACCAATTGCCCGGTCACCGGGCAGCCCGATTGGGCCAGCATCCTGATTCGTTACAGTGGGCCCGCGATCGACCGCGAAGGGTTGCTGCGCTATCTGGTTTCTTTTCGCAATCATCAGGATTTTCACGAGCAGTGCGTGGAGCGCATCTTTACCGAAATCAGGGAGTTGTGTCAGCCGGACACACTGGAGGTCTACGCCCGCTACACCCGTCGCGGTGGGCTGGAGATCAATCCCTATCGCAGCAGTGTGCAATCCGATCCTCCCAGGGTGCGCCTGTCGAGGCAGTGAGAGCGGGTATCAGGTATCAGTAGTTTTTCTTGTTTTTCAGTTGGGCGGCGGCTTCGATCAGGGACTTCATGATTCGATCCCGGTCGTAGTGGCGGATTCTGTCCATATCCATATAGAAAGAAAAACCATCTGTCATGTGCTCGAAGTAGCTCTGGTCACTCCCCATATTTTTGCGGAAGTCCACCACAGAATAAATTCGTACCGGCTGTTGATAGCCCTTGATCTGAATATCGCCCTTGTCGCGGCACATGATCTGGTCTTTCACCAGTGAGTAGGTCTCGTGTGAAATCAGGATCTCGCCGGGTTCTGCGGCGGACTCCAGTCGGCTGGCCAGATTCACCTCGGTGCCGAGCAGGGTGTAGTCCAGCCGGTTCTCCGTGCCAAAGTTGCCGACGGCGCAGTAGCCGGTATTCAGGCCCATGCGTATTTCCATGGGTGTTTCTATGCCCTGACTGGCCCAGCGACGTTGCAATTCCTTCATGTGTTTTTTCATGGCAATGGCCATTGAGACTGCGGCCGTACAGTCGGCCTTCACACCATTACTGGTGGGGTCGCCAAAGAAAACCATAATGGCGTCGCCGATAAACTTGTCGATGGTGCCGCCGTGCTGCAGAGCAATTTGCGACATTTCAGACAGGTAGTTGTTCAGCAGACTGGTCAGCACATCGCCTTCAAGTTCTTCGGCCAGTTCGCTGAAACCCTTGATGTCTGAAAAAAATACCGTCAGTTTTTTGCGGTGGGTTTCCAGCTTGACGTCTTTGCCCGACTGGATGGCCTTCAGCAGGGTTGGGGAGAGATATTTTGACAGGCGGTAATTTCTCAGTTTCAGTTGAACCTGCGTTTTTTCCAGCTCTTTCTGTTTCTCTCCCAGGGTTGCGATTTCCCTGGAACTGCTGGCGCCATAAATACAGATATATATCCCCAGCGCCAACAGTGGTGGCAGACCGGTCAGGATGTCTGCCGAAAGTGTCCACTGGGGAAATCTCAGGAGAGCGGTTATTGCAATGCCAAGCAACAGCGCCAGGTTGTCATTGCGTAACTTCCTGAAACCGCCACCAATGATTCCGTTAAACTGCAGCGTGATAATCAGCAGCAGAGCAGGCAGTAGACTCAGGTCGATCAGGCAGATCAGGCCACCGAGCAGCAGCGCATCAATAAAAGATAAAACCGTCCCGACGCCGGGTCGTGATGAGGGCGAGACGCGCTGCAATAAAAAATGGGAAGACAGAATATAGCCAATGGTCACCAGCAGGGGCAACGTGACAATCAGCTCATGCTCCAGTCCACGATGGAATGTGAGTAGCGATAAAATACCGGCAAAACCTACCAGAAGGCGGAATAGGCTCTGGTAATGTAAAATGCGGTTTGTCTCTTTAAGACTGTTTGGCGTCATCCTGTAAGATAATGTTCCCGGTACAGTGAATCAGTGCGCGTCATTACACGACGTCTGATCGAAAATGTCCATGACCCCGCAACATGGTCACAGCAGTAAGGAAAAAAAATGGATGCATTGCAGGCCCTTCACCAGCGCGTATCAGTACCCAGATTGTCGGAGCCCTCGCCGAAAGGCGACATTCTGGCCAATATTCAGCGAGCGGCGTTTCGTGCTGCCGATCATGCAAGAATGCGCCCCTGGCGTTTTCTCATCGTTGAGGGTGAGGGGCGGCAGGCGCTCGGGGAACTGTTTGTTCGTTCAGAAGAGCAGCAGGGTGCCGTACTCAGTGACAAAGCGCGGCAGCGTATTGCCGAGCGCCCCCTGCGCGCGCCGATGGTCATGGTCGTGATCGCCAGCCCGAAAGAAAACCCCAAGGTCCCGGAAATTGAGCAGTGGCTATCCGCCGGGGCGGCTGCGCAAAATATGATCACTGCCGCTTATGCACAGGGTATCGGTGCGGTCTGGCGAACCGGTGACTATGCCTATGACCCCTCCGTCATGGCAGGGCTGGGGCTCAGTGATGCCGAGCGTATCATTGGCTTCCTGTATCTGGGAACTGTCCAGATTGCACCGCCCGAGGCTCCTGAAACAGCCATCGCTGATTACTTTCAGAGCTGGCCCTGACAATTGCTTTTTCCGGGTTGCTTGTGTACAGTTCCGCTCCTCAAAATCCTGCGTCAACTGATCCGCAGACGGGCAGTTACCCTGAACTTTGGGCTGGTAAGCAAAAATTTCTCAAGCTGAAATAAAAAATTTACTGGAGTCCGGGTAGCTGACTCGGAGCTTTAGCAGAGAGGGCACTCTTAATAGGGTGACAACGAGCACGTAGGCGTGCGGTCTTGGAGTTAAGTTAAGCTTGCTAAAGCTCAGATGATAAAATTTGGTGAGGTGTCCGAGTGGTTGAAGGAGCACGCCTGGAAAGCGTGTATACGTTAATAGCGTATCGAGGGTTCGAATCCCTCTCTCACCGCCACAAACAAAAAACCCGGCCCTGTGCCGGGTTTTTTGTTTGTCCGTGACGCGAGATCTGGACGAGAACCCCGTTCGACAAAACGGCGCTGCCGTTTTGGGCGCCGGTGCCTGCAACGGCGGGGTGGAACCCCGAGCCGCGCAGCGGTGAGCCAATCCCTCTCTCACCGCCATACAGTCTGCCGAGTTTGCACAATATTTGGGGTCAGAATCGATAAATAGTTTTTACTCTGACCCCGAAAGTTTAAGACTCTGGTAAAATTTTTGGTTCTTTTGTTGGTTCTAGTGTTGGTACTGTTATTGGCGTACTTACAGCCAATCCATTAGTTGGAGCAGGTGCAGGTACAACAGTAGCAGAATTTATTGACGGAGTTTATGATGATCATTTGACTCCACCTACAGAAGAAGAATTTTGGAGGGATTACAAGCCCCCTCAAAAGAAAAACTTTTAGGAATTTTTCATGAATATGTTGAAAAACAACTCGTGTCTTTCTTGTGGTGAGAAGACCAAAATAAAAGATTTTATATTATTTATTTTTAGTTATAGGTATAAGTGTCATAAATGTGGTGAAAGGTACAAATTGCCAATGAGTTATGCATATGCTCTAACTTTTATAGGGTTATTTTTTATATTCATTGGGTCAATGTATTTTAGTATTCAAAAAATTATTTCTTTTCCTATAGTTCTTATATTTGTGGCATTTATAGCGGGGATTTTTGTTCCATTACAAAAAATATCTACCAAATAAAAGTATAGAAAGGCTGAATTAAAGGGGTCGGTGACAACTGATAATCATTCGCAATGGTTGTAGTTTCAACGATAAAGTTTTCTAGCAAGAATTAAAGGGGTCGTAACGATTATTTTTTGCTCAGTTTGTTGTTGTAGTGTAAAAATATTCGGGGTCAGAGTAAAAACTCTCACTCTAGCAATATTCGGGGTCAGGGTAAAAACTCTCACTCTTATTCTCTTCCGGATTGATTTATTATTTCTTAACTAGTCTGAAAGCTGTTTTGTTCAAGGAGGAACGAATGGCACGATTAACACGTCTTTGCCCATTGGGCATTCCACAACATGTCATTCAGCGGGGAAACAATCGCGAGCCCTGTTTTGCCAGTGATGAAGATGTGGCGGCTTATGCCCATTGGTTAGCTGAAGCGGCTATCCGCTATGGTGTTGATATTCATGCCTAGGTCTTTTGGCCCCCCCCCTTCCTCTCTAATAAGCAATTAATAAGTTGCTTTTATAAAATAAAACAACTAATATGTTGCTATATGCTAAAAAGCAACATATGAGTTTTCTATGATGAATTCTATACTCCACCAGATAAAACAGCGGCGACTGACACTCGGCCTGAAGCAGAACGACATGCTGCTGCGTGTGGGCGTATCTCGCCAGCAATATCAGCGCCTGGAATCCAAAGGAAATCCTAGGCTAGACACCTTGGAATTGATTGCGAAGGGCTTGAATAGCGAGCTTATGCTCATACCAAAGGAAAAGCTTGGCGCTGTTATGGCTCTGCTCGAACAGGAGGGTTCCGAGCCATGCAAGGAGTATGTATCACAGGTGAAAAAACCTACAGAAGAAGATGCAAAGAAAAGTCTTTCAGATGATCCATGGCGGGACTTGCTGGGGGGTGAACCATGAACGATAGCCGTGTCGATGAAATAAGCGTACTCAAGTTGAGCCTGCACGAAAGGCTGGTTGGCTATTTGGCTGGCTTTCAAAGCGGTAGAAATGTGCTGAGTGTTGCCGAGGAATTTAAGAGTGACGCAAGGCGCCCAACCTTCAGTTTGATTACTCACCCCGCGTTTCCTCATTCTGAAAAAATAATGTCGGAACCGTGGGCCAGAAATCAAAGATTGCATCCAACATTGTCTAATTTACTTCCGGAGGGATCCCTGCGGGAGTTGATTGCGCAAGGACTCAAAGTCCATGTCGACAACGAGTTCCATATTCTTTCATATTTAGGTGCTGACCTCCCTGGCGCCTTGGTGGCCGAGCCGATGGAGCCAGATGATGTTCCAGATAGTGTTCTTAATACTCACGGCAAAGCTCGAGCAATAAAATTTGACAAAGTATCACCGGAAAATAAATTTTCGTTAGCCGGCGTTCAAATGAAATTTTCAATGAAGGAAAAGGACGGGCGCTACAATCTTTCCAAAGGCGATGTTTTGGGCGATTGGATTGTAAAAACCCCCTCCACCAAGCATAAAGATGTACCGGTGAACGAATACACAGCAATGAAACTTGCGGAATTAGTTGGAGTCGACATTCCAGAAATCAAGCTGGTTGAGTTGAATAAACTTGACAACCTTCCTCAGATAAACCTGCCAGATGAAAAGCTAGCCTTCGCAATCAAACGTTTTGATCGCGATGATTATGTGCGTATCCACATGGAAGACTTTGCCCAAGTGCTGGTTAAGTATGCCCATGAAAAATACAACTCGGCAAACTACGAGCAAATTGGCCGTATTATTTACGGTTATTCTGGTGATGGTTTGGCCGATGCACAACAATTCGCCAGGCGACTGCTAGTTAACATTCTCCTCGCTAACGGTGATGCGCATCTAAAGAATTGGAGTTTGATTTATTCAGATAAAATAACGCCAAGGCTTTCACCAGCATACGATATTGTTACTACGAGAGTATATATCGACGGTGAGCAGAATTTCGCACTTAATTTAGGAAAGACTAAAGATTGGTATGATGTCTCATTGGCAAATTTTCAGTTATGGGCTGATCGTGCTGAGATCCCATGGAGAGTAATTAGACCCCATCTGGATGATGTCATGGAAATAGCCCGAAATGTTTGGCGAGAGGCAATCAAAAATCTCCCAATGAATGAGGCGCACAAGCAGAAATTGAAGGACCATTGGAGTAATTTACATGAGGATTTTCGAATCAAATAGAGTTTGAAAATATCGCATTAGCAATGCTCTCCGGGTGAACTAGCACCACTTTAATGGACAGTCACTCACTGTTGATTAAAGAGGTCCGAGACAATGGGGCAGACCCGAGTTATTCGGGGTCCAGTTATTCGGGGTCAGAGTAAAAACTCTCACTCTTATTCTGTTGCGGATTGATTTATTATTTCTTAACTAGTCTGAAAGCTGTTTTGTTCAAGGAGGAACGAATGGCACGATTAACACGTCTTTGCCCATTGGGCATTCCACAACATGTCGTTCAGCGGGGAAACAATCGCCAGCCCTGTTTTGCCAGTGATGAAGATATGGCGGCTTATGCCCATTGGTTAGCTGAGGCGGCTATCCGCTATGGTGTTGATATTCATGCCTGGGTCTTCATGACGAACCATATTCATTTGTTGGCGACACCAAGAAATGATTTTGCCGTATCAAAAATGATGCAGTTTGTTGGTAGACATTATGTAAGATACTTCAATCATACCTATCAACGTACAGGAACCTTGTGGGAAGGTAGGTTCAAATCTTGCCTGGTGCAAGAGGATGAATATCTCTTTTATTGCTACCGATACATTGAGCTCAACCCAGTCCGAGCAAATATGGTCAGTCATCCCTCACTGTATGTGTGGTCAAGCTATCGAAGTAATGGGATGGGTGTAAGGAGTCAATTGAGAACACCGCATCCACAATATGTTGCGCTGGGGAAGACTGATGAGGAGAGGGCATTCAGGTATAGAAGCCTGTTGGATGCTCATCTTGATGGCGGCATAGCAAAAGAAATCAGTAAAACCACACAGCAAGGGCTGGTTTTGGGGAATGATGTATTTAAGGACGCTGTTGAACATTTAGTGGGTAGGCGTGTGAGAGCTGTGAAACCTGGACCGAAAATCAAAATCGATAAATAGTTTTTACTCTGACCCCCGATTCTCAAATAGTTTTTACTCTGACCCCCGATTCTCATACCCTGTGTGCATTCTTACAATAGCGAACAGGCACTCAACAATGCAAAGCCCGCTAGGTTATTACGGCCAGATAAAGAGTTTTTTGGAAAATCGGTTATGGCGTGCCGATATTGAATCGATGGCGCTGCCCCAGCGCTATGGCTATAGATTTGTCAGGTTTCTTTTTGTGCTGGTGCGCGAGTTTGCCAATGGGCAGCTCAACTTGCGCGCCATGAGTCTTGTGTACACCACCCTGTTGTCGATGGTGCCGCTATTGGCGGTCAGTTTTTCCGTGCTGAAAGCGTTTGGTGTGCATAACCAGATTGAACCCTTGCTGTTGAATCTGGTGCAGCCCTTGGGGGAGAAAGGCAACGAAATCGTGGTGAACTTGCTCGGGTTCGTCGAGAACATGAAAGTCGGCGTACTGGGTTCTGTGGGTTTGGCACTGCTGCTTTATACCGTGGTTTCCCTGATCCAGAAGGTGGAGAGCTCGTTCAACTACGTCTGGCACGCCAAGTCCACCCGTCCCTTTTCCCGTCGTTTCAGTGATTACCTGAGCGTCATTATGGTGGGTCCGGTGCTGATGTTTTCTGCCATCGGGATGACGGCGTCGCTGATGAACAGCGATGTGGTTCAGGCGCTGGTCAGCATTGAGCCACTAGGCAGTATTATGCTGGTGGTGACCAAGTTACTGCCCTTTTTGCTGATCATCATGGCCTTCACCTTTGTGTACATGTTTATGCCCAATACCCGGGTGAAATTCTCCGCGGCACTGGTGGGTGCGATCGTGGGTGGTGCCCTCTGGCAGAGCACCGGTCTGGTGTTTGCTGAATTCGCTTCTTCCTCGACCAAATACGCGGCTATTTACTCCGGCTTCGCCATTCTGGTGCTGTTCATGATTTGGCTTTATCTGAGCTGGTTTATTCTCTTACTGGGTTCCCAGGTGGCCTATTATGTCCAATACCCGGAGCAGATCAGGCTCAGCAATCAACGTGTACCACTGAGCGGAAGGCTGCGTGAGCAAATGGCGCTGCTGGCCATCTACTGGATAGCCCACCGTTTTGTTCGCCATAAAAAACCGCTCTCGATAGAGGAGCTGTGCCAGTTACTGGCAATACCTGCCGAGCGTGTGGCGGAGACTGTGCAGATGTTAATGGATCGCAAGCTGGTGGTTGAAACCAATGAAGAACCCAGTACCTATGTGCTGCAATCTGATCCGGCCGATATGACGGTGGCTGAATTTCTTCAGATTGTGCGAAGGCCCAACGATGAACAGTCGATGATGGACGATCAGATTCAATCGGTGGGGAGTGTGGACGAAGTCATGACACGGCTGGAGTCGTCGGTTGGCGAAAGTCTGGCGGGGTTGACGTTGCGCAAACTGGTGGACGATGAGACGAAACCGGTTTAGCTGGCGTTCTGGACAACATAAAAAAAGGCCCCGTTTCGGGGCCTTTTTTTATTGCAGAATTTTATTACAGGAAAATGTTCTGTTTATGCGCTGGCACTTGGCCGGGCAGAAACTTCATCGTACCAGCGCAGGCTGTTACGGTTGCCGTCGGGGATAGTGATATCTACCCATTTGGCAAAGTCCACTGCACAGAGGGCAGTGATGTCGACCATTGTGAAGCGGTCTCCCATGATAAATTGGTTACCGCCCTCCAGGTATTTTTCCAGCGAAACGAAAAACCGCTTGAGGGTCTGGGTGCCGCGTTCCACCAGGCCGGGAATGGCAGGTGATGGCACGCCGGGCAGGCTGCGGTAGGCGAAACTGTCGTTTTCGAGCTTGTTGCGAAACACCTCGGAGGTGGCGATCATCCCTTCAAATTCCATTTTGCGCTGCATGCATGCAATCTGCGCACGCTCTACCGGCGTAGTTCCCAGTAGGGGTGGATCTGGATGCAATTCTTCAAGATAGCGGCAAATGGCCATGGCTTCATCGAAGCGGGTGCCGTCGTCCAGCTCCAGGACTGGCAATAGACCACGTGGGTTGACCGCAAGAAATGACTCCTTGAGGTTTTCGCCGCCGAGAATATCAATTTCCACCTTGGGGATATCCAGGCCTTTTTCGGCGATAAACATTCTGGCCCGTCTGGGGTTTGGTGCGACAGCGCAGTCATACAGTTTCATCAGTTTTCTACCTCAGTTTTTATTGATTTTTATAGTGGGGTTTATTGTCGGCGCATTTTTTGGGGCAGACATTACTTTGGCTACTGGGTCACTTCATTTTTGACCAGTTGGTTTGCATCTCGAAGGAACCATAACGATAAATGTGAATTTTTTCAAACGGTGTTGAGTTGATCAGTAAAACAACCGTCCCAGAATGACCGGGATCGCTGTTTCCACCCGCAAAATACGGCTGCCCAGGGTGACCGGTTGAAACCCCGCTTCGCAGAGTTTGTCGATTTCGTAGTCGATAAAGCCACCCTCGGGACCGATCGCGATTGTCACCGGGGATGAAAGCGGGCCTACCGGGCAAGGGGTGCCGCCGCCTGGATGGGCGACCAGCGCCAGACTGTCCGAGATGATGGTCGGCAGTTCATCTTCTACAAAAGGTTTGAAGCGGGGTCTGATCAGCACTTGGGGTAGTTGCGTATCACAGCCCTGTTCGAGGCCGAGTAACAGCTGTTCCCGAATGGCCTCCGGTGCCAGCCAGGGACTTTGCCAGAAGCTTTTCTCAACCCGCCAGCTGTTGATCAGATACAGCTGTTTAACGCCCATGGTGGCGACCGTCTGCAGAATACGCCGGAGCATTTTGGGTCGGGGCATGGCCAGTAAGAGTGTGACTGGCAGAGCCGGTGGCGGGGATTGATTCAATACCACTGCCAGCTCCGCCGTCTGAGGGGTGAGCCTGAGCACCGTGGCCTCTCCAATCCGGCCGTTTACCAGCCCGGCCCTGAGGCTGGTCCCTTCGCTGACCCTGTGGACTTCCAGCAGGTGCTGCAGGCGCCGCCCGCCCAGCGTTACCTTTGAATCGGAGATGAAGTCTGCGGGTTCCAGCAGCAATAAATTCATGGGGATTTCCAGACGTTGTGAGCGAGCCGTTCAAAGCCCCCGTGTCGGCGAATTATAGGCTGTTGGGTACTGTAAAGGACATGCTGTGTTGTGCTTGCTGTGCTGAAAAAAGCGCGGCAACCCGTCTATTTCACTTTTGCTCTGGTTTGTGCTGAACTGAAACCTATTTTGTCCAAACAATTTTCAGGTGAAGTCTTTGGCATTTCGGCTATCCATACGTAAAAAATGCTGGCGGTATTGCCGTAAAAAGTGTCGCCGATATCCCGTGATGGGGCCAGCGGCGCTGTTGATACTTTTTGTATCGGTTTCGGGCTGCGCGCTGTTTGCTGCAGCGCCGCCCGCAAAGCAAAGTAATATCTGCGAGATTTTCCGGCAGGAACCGGGTTGGTATGACCATGCCAGAAATGCCCAGGAAAAATGGGGTACTCCCATTGCCACCCAGATGGCCTTTATTCAGCAGGAGTCTTCCTTTCAGAGTCATGTCAAACCGCCACGGGACCGGTTACTTGGTTTTATTCCGTGGTTTCGGTCTTCCTCTGCTTACGGTTACGCCCAGGCACAGGATCCGGTCTGGGGTGAATACGAGGAGGAGGCTGGCGGTCTGCTGAGCCGCCGCACCCACATGAAATATGCCACGGACTTTATCGGCTGGTATAACCGCCGTAGTCATGAGCGTTTGGGTATTTCCCTGTATAACCCGGAGCACCTGTATCTGGCCTATCACGAAGGGCCGACCGGTTACCGCCGGGGCTACCATCGCAACAAGCCTCAGGTATTGCGATCGGCGGCCAGGGTCAGCGGTCTCGCCAGTCGATATCAGACACAACTGGCGGGTTGCGAGTCGGAATTCCGCTGCCGGCACTTCTGGCAAATCTGGCCATTCTGTCGGGGTTGAGCGGCTTTTGCTTTGTGCTCATTCAACTGCTCGGGCCGGTTACGTTTTTAAAATGCCATCTGATAGGATGCCGCAATCCAGGAGCTCATGAATTCCCCTTCTGTTGTGCCATTGAACATCAGTGAGGCTTTACCCTTGGCAAGTTTGCCTTCAACGCCAATGCCACCTTTCAGCCAGTTGCGGTCGAAGTTTTCGCCGTCGAGGTCAAAGGAAAACAGCCCGATGACTTCACCCGTGGTGCCGTCTGCACTGCCGTCAAAACGACGGGTATATTCAAGATTGGCGACCAACTCAAAACCGGTATTCTCAATGGGCAATGCGGCATTGGTACCCAAACGCATTTCGGTCACATCGTCGTCGCGACTGTCGAAGCGTGCAGCAAAACTGCCACCGGATTCAGTATAGCTGTCCAGTTTGGTCCGGGTGTGCCAGAGGTCAACGTAGGGGCTAAAGCGTGTGGCTTGCACGGTAAACGCATTTTCCCAGTCCAGCCGTCCCCTGACTCCCCATGAGCGGGAATCGGGGCTGGCGGTGGAGACTTCCCGGCTTCCCATATTGAGATAGCCGCGGCGGATATCGGCATCCGCCCAGTGGCGATAGGCCCCCAGCGTGGCGTAAACCCCATTTTCCCGAGAGACGGGCAGGATACCCTCGATCATGAGGTATTTGCCGTCAACATCCAGGTCGCCGCCGTGCACCAGATCCTGGTCGGCCCAGGTTTTACCAAAGGACAGGTTGATTTGGGCCGGGCCGAAATTGTAGCCGATACCCAGCTCGGCGAGGCCTGTGGTGCCGTCACGACCGTCGTGATTGTCATTGCCCCAGTCACCGGCAACCCAGAATGTTTTCTCGCCTTTGGCAACCCGCCGCGACATGGGGCGGCTGTGGGCTCCGTTGACCAGTGTGCTCACACTGGAAAGACTGGATTGAATGCCGGCGCCGGTGGAGAGCAGGCTGGCCTGTACATCGGCCAGGGTCAGATACACCAGCTCTGTTCTGGAACCTGTGATGTAGGTATATGTATCTATTGTCCTAGGACAATTAGTAGGGCAGTCGATCAGAGTTTCAAGGGGTATATCCCAGTAGGAAATAGACACATAATCGCCGCTGGTTCCATACGCCGTTAAAGCACTAACGGGTGCTTCCGCGGGGAAGTTGTCAAAATAATCCCCGAGATCGAAACGCACCAGATCCATCAGGGCATTGGCCAGTGAGGCATTGCCCCACCAGGGCTGGGATTCCAGAAGACCGGGATTGTCTGTATAAGAGGTAAAGGTCGTGGTCAGATCGTAGGTAAAACCATCGTAGTCAACTGAGGTGGTCGGGGTCGGGGCTGCATAGGTTACGAGAGGACTTGTTGTGAAAGCCAGTAGCACTGATAAAGATAGCGGCAGGGTTTTGAGCTTTGTCATTATTGGTTTTTCCCAGCTGGTTAAGGGATTGAAATTGAGCCCGTCCCTGCTCTTCTTGAATAAAAAAATGGCGCCCCGGGCAGGATTCGAACCTGCGACCTGCCCCTTAGGAGGGGGCTGCGCTATCCAGCTGTGCCACCGGGGCTTGTTGGACGTATAGAGAGCTGGCACTTCGCTTAACTCGGCGGCAATTCTAGTTTTTTCAATAGATTAGAGCAAGCCCGAATAGCTGTTAGCTGGGGTATGGATTGCAAAGTCTGCATTGCATGCAAAAAGTTTTTCTCTCACTTAGGTCGCAGATTCGAATATTTTTGTTCTCCTATTGTCCACAAAAGCAGGTCAGAGTAGGGGCGTTCTTTCGCCTTCGATGCATGTAGCTTGCGTAATGATGAGGCAGAGATAAAAAAGGTGTTTGCCAGAAACACGGAATGTCTTCAGAAACCCAAGCGAGTCTGGTTGCCAGGTGCCAGGATTAATTGAGTGATGTCGGGTGGGTTGATTCTAGCTAGATCTAGCGCCCTTTCTGGGACCTTCAGTACTGACCATAGTACGCTTATTCTTTAAAAGATCGCAGACTTCGTTCAACCTGTCTGATGATTATGCACCCGTTTTAACAGTAACTCAGGAGAGTCAGTTTGAGCCAAAAGAAAAGCCTCTTTAGCGACGCACAATCCCGGATGGCGGATATTTTTGACCGACTGGATGTCCACTGTGACGTTCGCCGCCAACTCGCGCAGCCCAAATGCATTCATCAGGCCGCCATTCCGGTCCGTATGGACGATGGCAGCCTGCGGGTCTTTCCGGGTTGGCGTGTTCAGTATGATCAGAGTCGTGGACCGGGCAAAGGTGGAATACGCTTTCATCCCAATGTGGATGCCGATGAAGTCACGACCCTGAGCTTCTGGATGGTATTGAAGTGCGCACTGGTCAATCTGCCATTCGGGGGTGCGAAGGGGGGTGTTCAGGTGGACCCGAAATCGCTTTCCCGGATGGAACTGGAGCGGCTTTCCCGAGGCTACATCCGCGCTTTTTACGATGTCATCGGGCCGGATCGCGATATTCCGGCACCGGATGTCAACACGAACGAAATCGTTATGGGTTGGATGGTGGATGAATACTCCGAAATCAGCCGCGAGAAAGTGCCTGCCATTATTACCGGCAAGCCCCTTGAAATGGGAGGCTCATCAGGGCGGACCGCAGCGACCGGTCGCGGCGCCCTGCTGGTGCTGGAAACCTGGGCCAGACGCAAAGGCAAACGACCTGAGGACATGACTATCGCCGTGCAGGGGTTCGGCAATGCCGGCTACTACTTTGCCCTTCTGGCACACGAAGCTGGCTACCGGATAGTGGCACTGTCTGATTCAAAAGGTGCGATTCATACCAACAAGGCTCTGGACCCGGAACCTATCTGGCGGCTCAAGAACGAAACGCGTGAGCTCAAGGGTATGGTCTACTGCGAATCGTCCGTGTGCACTGAAAGCGATGTCGGCCAGATCAATCAGGAGGAGCTGCTGGCGTTGGATGTTGATGTGCTGGTACTGGCCGCGCTGGAGAATGCCATTACCACCGACAATGTGGGCCAGGTGCGTGCCGACGTCATTCTGGAAATCGCCAATGGCCCGGTGACGGCCGAAGCGGACACAAAGCTGGCCGAAAAAAATGTCACGGTACTACCGGATGTACTGGCCAATGCAGGGGGCGTGATCGTCAGTTATCTGGAATGGGTACAAAACCGTACTGGCGATTACTGGTCGGAAAATTACATCAACGAACGCTTGGCCGACCAGCTTGTGAATCAGGCCGAGCTGTGCTTTGACCGTGCGGAAGAATTAAAAGTCAGTTACCGCGTTGCCGCCTACCTGCAAAGCGTCGAACGTATTGTCTCGGCCATCGCCAGTCGGGGCACCCAGCAGTATTTTATCGGTGAGTGAGGCATTGCTTAGTAGGCGCTACATCTTTCGGCCGTGTTTTCTTGCAGAAATCTGAGCGTGGTTTCACGGTAGGACTGGTCGCGGTAGGTACCGATGTGCGGTGTGTCGGTGCGCACTGTTTCAATGGCGCTGTCGCTCGCGCTGCGCAATTGTCTGATCAGATCGCGGGTGTGCCGCTGGGGGATGATGACATCGCTTTCACTACTGAAAATCAAAAGTGGCAGGTGGGGCCATTTATCCGCCACCCGTTCGGGGCTGTATTGGTCGTCGATGAGCCAGGATAAGGGGTACTGGAACGACCAGGTCAGCCAGAACTCCGAAAATTTTTCCCGGCCAATCCGGCGGTAGCTGGCGAAAGGGGTGTCGAGAATGACTGCCTTGAGGCCATCGACATCGTGTTTTGCCAGATAGTAACTGCTCAGGCTGGCACCAATACTCTGTCCGAGCCAGAAGGCGGGGATATTTTGACTCTGGCTGTGACTCTCAAGCCAGTCGGCGGCAGCAGAGATATCGTTGAATATGTCAGGTAGAGCGGGCACCCCTTCTGACCGGCCGAAACCGCGGTAGTCCAGCAAGAGCAGTTCGTAGCCGGATTCCGCGAGCCAGGCGACACTGTGGATATGGGTGCTGATATTTTCGGCATTGCCGTGCAGTACCAGGATGACGCCTTTGGGCGCGGCTGGCGGCAGCAGGTGCCAGGCGTGCACCCGGATGCCGTCGCGGGTAGTCAGGTAAACGTCCCGGTACTGGATGCCCAGTATGTCCGGGGTGAGGCGCAAACGTTCCTGCGGGTAAAAAAACATGCCGCTGCAGGCCGTAAGTAGCGGAACTGAGAGTGAAAGGATCAGCGCCCATCGACAACTGCGTTGAATATTTTTCAGAAACGCCATTCCAGTCCCAGTTGCTGTTGGTGAAACCAGTTGCCTTCTGTGGATGTGGCGGACAGTTGGCCAATCAGAGACAGGTTTAATCCCAGGTGATAGCTGACCTCCCAGTTCAACTGATGGTAATGGTGGTCGTATCCCGCCACCGCCTCATTCAGTTGTAGGGAGAGATGTTGTTGCCAGTTTTCTCCCCGAAACAGCCAACCACCGTGTAACCCAAGGCTTGCCGCGTAGTTAGAGGGCAGGCTGTGTTGGTGCTGAAGTTGGCTTTCGGCAAGCAGATAGACCTGGTGCTGCCCGGCGAGACGATAGCTGTGACCTATGCCGACATTCAAGGTGGGAACCAGCGGATCGTCGCCGTCTGCCAGGTATTTTCTGTAAAGCCCCGCATCTACCCGCCATGAGAGGGGTTTGAAAAAAGCGTCGCGGGGCGTGAGTGAGGTGATATTGAGGCCGGTAAAGCGCTCCAGCCGCAGGGTGCCCGTTTCCCTGAAGGCCAGATCGGTTTCGAGGAATTTGATCTGTGCGCCTTCCGGGTACCCGGCGGGAGGGTCGAGCAGGTCATGGTAGGCCGGACGGATGCGTAACAAAGTGTATTCCACGTCCTCATTCTGCCCCTGACTGAGCGCGACCTGGAAGGTCCGGTGGCCCTCATCGTCGCGGACAGTCGGCACGGGTGGTGCCCGATAAGGAGAGGGGGCGGCAATTTCACTGCGTTTTTTCAGTAATTCCAGAGAGGCGTCGGCCACAGACGACCGGGGAAGTTGCTGTTGTTGAGCCCGATAGCGCTGCAGATCGAAGGCCACCTCCAGGGCCCCGGCCGTGATCGCTGGATGGACCTTCTTATCGTGGCGTTGTTCCGGGAGTGTGTTAGCCGGGTCTGCCAGAGCCAGTGTGAGGGGATGAAGTGACTCTGGCAGCTGTTCGATTTTGTATTTCAGCTCGGTGGCCATTGACGGACGGTAGCGTACCTTGTCTACCAGATTGCCGGCGACAATGCTGCGAAGCGTATCCGAGGGGATGGCGTAGGTCGAAAACTGCTGTGTCAATTGCAGGCTCGGGCGCGCTACGTCCAGGAGTGTGAGAATGCGATAGGCACAGTTCTCGTCAAAGAAAAAATAGTCGAAGTGAGCCGGCAAAAGCTCCCAGGTATGGAGTAGCAGTCGGTGAATTTCCTCAGCATTCAGGTTGAGCCGGTATTCCCAGATGTCGCGGTTTTCCACCTCGCTGTACTCTTTCACTTTCTGGTAATAGGGCATCACCGATATGACGCCGGGGTACCCGCCGAACAGGCCGCGATAGGCGTAAATCAGTTCCGGGTCATCGTGATTCACATTAGCGGCAAAGTTGATGGTCTGTGCCAGCAGGCG
>DDNV01000015.1:71524-73069 GCA_002341315.1 Cellvibrionales bacterium UBA2511 | reverse complement strand
CCGTTTTCATCGCGCTGGTTTTTCTGATCCACCCGAAGAAAGAGATGACCGAACATGGACGATGGGCTGTTCAGGTAAGCGGCGGGGAAGATCAGGCTGATATATTCGGGCTCGAATTTTTGCAGCCATTGGTTGAGTTCCGGGCAGTGGCCCTCATCAATGGACAGGGTCTTGATCAACCCCTGGCTGTGCAACCACTGTGCCCGGGCGGGGAAGCGACACTGCAGTTGTGGTCGCTGTTCGAACCCCCGGATATTGACCGACATTTCTTCGTCGGGGTTAGTTTTGCCGCGGTCGCTGAGGAAAAAATCGTCACTGTCCACTTCGGATCGCAGGGCGCCGTCCCAGTCACTGCGCTGGTATTGCAGCAGGGCCAGCCATTGTGGATCACTGGACAGGGCAGCGATATTGTCAGGGGCCCCAAAGGCTGGCGCTATCTGTAAAAAAAGTAGCAGGGTGAGGAGTGTCGTCAGTCTGTGATTCATCCATGCATCCTGTGGATGTCTGGGAGTGAACATGGACAGGTCGATCTGTCCTGAAGGGGGTGAGTGCCCGGCAGTCAATGACCGCCGGGCCGGTGTTTATACGTATTTGGCTAGCGTCTTGTCGTTGGCCATGAGGGAGACCATGGTCTCGACGATCTGTTCGCTGGTGACGTCGCTGTTGGGATACAGGGTGTTGAAGTTGTCGTGCATGACGCGCTTGAAAGTGGGCACATCCTGGGGCTCAATTCCCATGGTTGACGCGACAGTGGAGAGGATTTCCCCGTCACCTTTGGCAATATCGTTTGAGAGGCGATCCATATTGTGGAACACCACGGCATTGCTGCCAGTGTAGTTGATGGTTCTGGATGTATCGCAGCCATTGGTGCCGGACGTCATACCGAAGGTATTGTTGCCGGAAGTGCCATTGGTTGTCGCAGCCACAACGTGGGAGGCGACACCGGATTGGCCTTTGAATAGCATGGAACCCCAGCCGCAGCCGGGACCGGTGTCGCTGGCCATGACAAATGAACTGGCGGTTAACATTACTAAGCCGGTCAGAATTGGTCGCATCATAAATAAATTCCTTATATTGATTAGAAACTGCTTCATTACAGGCATTGCGAGTATAAGGGAGTAGGGTGGTTTTGTCAGTGAGTGCGCCAGAAGTTGCCAAGCACTTCGCAAGATTGCTGGTTTATCTTTTTGAGCCGCAATGGTTACAGATTGTCTGTTTAGAGCAGGAGCTGATAGGGTCTTGGGTTAGACGTTGTTGCACCAGATTGGCATGTGTCTGAGTTTGGTGAGCTCAAGTTTAGTTTGGATGTTAAATCTTTTTTGGTAGCAAGCCAGCGAGATTGAGTAATGAGTAATACCCGAAAAAATTCATCCAGTGTGGTTGATGGCACCACAAAATCAGCAGCCAGAGCGATGTTGCGCGCGGTTGGCTTCAATGATGCCGATTTTCAAAAGCCTCAAGTTGGCATCGCTTCGACCTGGAGTATGGTCACCCCCTGCAATATGCATATTAATAAACTCGCAGAGTTTGCCTGTGAGGGGGCCG
>DDNV01000015.1:60594-71425 GCA_002341315.1 Cellvibrionales bacterium UBA2511 | reverse complement strand
GTTATCTTCAACACCATCACCATCTCCGATGGTATTTCAAATGGCACCATAGGCATGAAATATTCACTGGTGTCTCGTGAAGTGATTGCAGACTCGATCGAAGCCGTGGTTGGCTGTCAGGGCTTCGACGGGTTGGTGGCAATTGGCGGCTGTGATAAAAACATGCCGGGCTGTCTGATTGGTATGGCCCGCCTGAACCGTCCCGCCGTATTTGTCTATGGTGGGACGATTCAACCCGGCGCGAACCATACAGATATTGTTTCAGTGTTTGAGGCAGTAGGCAAACACGCCCGAGGCGATATGACGGCGGCGGAATTAAAACAGATTGAGCAAACGGCGATTCCCGGCGCCGGTTCCTGCGGTGGCATGTACACCGCCAACACCATGGCTTCAGCGATTGAAGCCTTGGGCATGAGCCTGCCCAACAGTTCGGCACAGGAGGCGGTCTCTCCTTCCAAAGCAGATGATTGCCGTCGGGCGGGCGCTGCCGTGATGTCTCTGCTGGAAAAAGACATCAAACCTAGCGACATCATGACTCGGCAGGCCTTTGAAAATGCCATTACCACATTAATCGCACTGGGCGGTTCGACCAATGCTGTTTTACATCTCTTGGCGATGGCCCATGCGGTGGATGTTGAGCTCACATTAGATGATTTTGCACGCATCGGTCGCCAGATTCCGGTATTGGCTGACCTGCGCCCCAGCGGCAAATATATGATGTCGGAACTGATTGCCATCGGCGGTATTCAACCACTGATGAAAAGTCTGCTGGAGAGGGGGCTGCTGCATGGCAATTGTCTGACAGTGACCGGCAAAACTCTGGCTGAAAATCTTGCCGATGTGGCGCCTTATCCTGCCGAGCAGAACATCATCCGTTCATTTGAACAGCCCATAAAAAAAGACAGCCATCTTGTAATTCTCAAAGGGAATTTAGCACCTGAAGGTGCTGTTGCTAAAATTACCGGCAAAGAGGGATTACGCTTTACTGGCAGAGCCAAGGTTTTCCATTCTGAAGAAGAGGCACAAGAGCAAATTTTGAATGGTAGCGTGATTAAAGGTGATGTCATTGTTATCCGTTATGAAGGCCCTAAAGGAGGCCCAGGAATGCGGGAAATGCTGAGTCCGACTTCAGCCGTTATCGGCAAGGGCCTTGGTAATGACGTAGCCCTGATAACCGATGGCCGCTTCTCAGGTGGAAGCCACGGTTTTGTGGTGGGCCACATAACCCCGGAAGCTTTTGATGGCGGTCCTATTGCCTTAATTGAAAATGGTGATGAGATTACTATTGATGCGGAAAATGCTGAAATAAAGCTTCACCTGAACGATGCGGAGATTCAAAAAAGGCGCAGCGCATGGCTACCTGTTCCGCCTCGTTATACCCGCGGACTTTTAGCAAAATATGCCAAAACTGTCTCCTCGGCTTCTGAGGGTGCCGTCACCGATAAAGACCTTTGAGCTGACAGATCCCCGTTAATTTTCGAGATACGGTTTTGCCTCTGTGGTGAATGCCTCTGGGACGGCGCGGGAGGCTTGGTCGCGTTATGCTTAGGTGGCAAGCATCAGTGCCTAAATATTTCAGATTACAGCAGTACAGTAGATCGGTTTTGCCGGATAATGGCGGGCTATGAATCAGGACAGAAATTTTGACGACCTCGCCGAGCGCTTTCAACGCAAGGTCTACGGGGGCTTGAAGGGTGATATTCGTCTGGCGGTACTGTGGCGGGATCTGCAACAGTATCTGCCGCAGATTCATGGTGCCGAGCCGTTAACGGTGCTGGATGTTGGTGCCGGTCTCGGCCAGCTGGCCATTCGTCTGGCCGGTCTGGGTCACCAGGTGGTCGTCAATGATGTGTCCGCAGAGATGCTGGCCGTGGCACAGACGGCTGCCCGGCAGGCCGGAGTCTACGAACAGATCACCTGGTACCACTGCCCGTTTCAGGAACTGGCGGAACAGCAACCGGGCCGATTCGATCTGGTATTGTGCCACGCGGTGGTGGAGTGGCTGGCCCGGCCGGAATTATTGCTGCCGCAGTTGAAAAGCTTCCTGGCCCCGGAGGGGTGCCTGTCCTTTACCTACTACAATCGGCATTCCTTTGAATATCGCAATTTGCTGCGAGGCAATTTCAACCTGCTGAAAAGGGACAGGTTTGTCCCGGATACAGGCAGTCTCACACCGGTGAATTCACTTTATCCCGAACAGGTCAGACAGTGGGTGGATGATGCCGGTCTGGTGGAGATGGCAGCTACCGGTGTGCGGGTCTTTCACGATTATGTGATGAACCCCCGCGGTGGTAATACCGTTGCCGAAGCAGTGATCGAGATGGAGTTGGCCTACTCCCGACGGGATCCCTACCGGTGGTTGGGGCGCTATATTCATTTGTTGCTGGCCCATGGGCCCTAGCTGTGCAGTTTCAGTAGCAGATCCCGGGCGGCATTCAGTTTCGAGGCCAGATAGTCATTGCCGCCGCGGTCCGGGTGCAGTTTCTGGATCAGTCGTTTGTGGGCATCGATGATGGCCTGGCGGCTGGCCCCCGGTTGCAGGCCGAGTAGCTGGAAAGCTTCCTGTTGGCTGAGTTCGCCGCTGCTACCAGCGCCCGCCTGCTGCTGTGGCGGCGGTTGGTTTTTCCTGCGCAGAGTCTGTAGAAAGGGCCATGCCCTCAGGGCTAATCCGAACAACAGCTTGAGCAGCGGCAGGGCGGCGGTGGCCGCTGCCAGCAGCCAGTGCGCCCGACCGGTCACGACCAGCAACAGGATGATTCCCAACAGAGAATAAAAACCACCACGGAGTAGTGCTTTGCGGCGTAGTTCGGGGGGTTGTCGTTGATATTGCTGCCAGAGCAGGTAGCCCACCAGGCCCACCGCCAGCAACAGAATGATCCTTGCCACAGTACCTCAGGTTTTTCGTTTTCGTCGGGCTACAGTCTAGCAGGAAGCCGTTGGTTTGGGCGCTGTTCGTGCCGCGCCAATGTCCATCAGCACTGACGTTTACATATAGCGCATCAGCATGGCATAACCACCATCTTCCGCCAGGGGAAGATCCGCCGGCATCGGTATCCTGACCACATGCCCTGAGCCGGGTGCCGCATCGATTTTGACGCCGTCGCGATTTTCCAGGGCGTCCAGATTGAAGGTCATGTTGCCCTGCGGGGTGATCAGTTCCAGAGTGTCACCGGACTCAAAACGGTTTTTGACATCCACGGTAAACCAGCCTTTGTCGCGTTCAACGCCGCAGATTTCACCGACAAACTGTTGGTTGGGGTTGCCCGAAGCGCCCTGTTCATAGTTCTGATATTCCTGGGGTACATGGCGGCGGTAGAAACCCTCGGTATAGCCGCGGTTCGCCAGATGATCCAGTTCAGCCATCAGACTCATGTCGAAGGGTTTGCCGGCCAGAGCGTGGTCGATGGCGCGACGATAGACCTGGGCTGTGCGGGCCACATAATAATGGGACTTGGTGCGACCCTCGATTTTCAGGGAGTGGACACCCATGGCGATCAGTTTTTCCACATGCTGTACGGCGCGCAAATCCTTGGAGTTCATGATGTAGGTGCCGTGCTCGTCTTCGAAAGCCGGCATCATTTCTCCGGGCCGCCCCTGTTCCTCAAGCAGCATCATCGGTTCAACCTCATCGTGGCTGTCCGGTTTTTCCGGTTCCCAGGTTTTGGTGGGAATAATGTCGCCGGTTTCGGTCTGGGTGGCCTCATGGGCATCGTATTTCCAGCGGCAGGCATTGGTGCAGGCGCCCTGGTTGGAATCCCGGTGATTCATGTAGCCGGAGAGTAGGCAGCGGCCCGAGTAGGCAATACAGAGGGCGCCGTGTACGAACACTTCCAGTTCCATTTCAGGTACGCGCTGGCGAATTTCCTCAACCTCCTCGAGACCCAGCTCCCGCGACAGGATGGTGCGGACAATGCCCTGCTGGTGCCAGAATCTGACGGTGGCGTAATTGACCGCATTGGCCTGCACCGAGAGGTGAATGGGCATCTCCGGCCACTTTTCCCGGACCATCATGATCAGACCCGGATCGGACATGATCAGGGCATCCGGCTTCATCTCGATCACCGGCGCCATATCTTTCAGATAGCTGCGAATCTTGTCATTGTGGGGTGAGATATTGCTGGCAATGTAAAACTGTTTGCCCTGCCGATGGGTTTCGGCGATGGCATCCGCCATCACGTCCAGGTGATTGAATTCATTGTTGCGCACCCGGAGGCTATAGCGGGGCTGCCCCGCATAGACGGCATCGGCGCCGTAGGCCAGTGCATAGCGCATATTTTTGAGAGAACCGGCGGGGGAAAGGAGTTCTGTCATGTCATTCACCTGGAGTAATGGAGGGCGGATTCTACAGGGTTGTACAGGATTTATACAGGTGGCATTGTTGGGAGTCTTGCTCAGGTCGGCAGATAAATCCCGAAAAAAAACAATGAAAAAAGGCCGGTGGGTGACCGGCCTTTATCCGTGCCTGAACAACATTATTTGTCGTGGCGGTTGATCCAGTCTTTCATCAGCGGAGCCACAAATTCACGGTACTTGCTGCCGTTAAAGATCCCGTAGTGACCGACGCCCATCTGGACGTAGTGCTTTTTCAGCTTCTTGGGCAGGTGGGTACAGAGATGGAGAGCGGCTTCGGTCTGGCCGAGGCTGATCATGTCGTCCTTTTCCCCTTCCAGAGTGAGCATGGCGACATCCTTGATATCTCCACAGTCAATGGTTTCACCCTGATACTGCATGATACCTTTTGGCAGGTGCTGGTCGAGAAACACACGCTCCATGGTTTCCATATAGTAATCGGCGTCCATGTCCAGTACCGCCATGTATTCATCGTAGAAATCGCGATGGCGATCCGCTTCGGCAATTTTGCCTTCGGCGATGTCCTTGAAGAACTGGATATGTTTCTGTGCGTGGGACCGCATGTTCATCGACATGAAGCCGCCCAGCTGCACCATGCCGGGGTAGACCTTGCGTCCGGCGCCATCATAGCGCGACGGGACCCGGTGAATAGCCACTCGGCGCAGCAGGGGAGCGGAGATTTTCTCGACCTTTCTGCCGAACTTGTTCGGGTTAATCCTGATATCGATGGGGCCAGCCATCATGATCAGGGATTTGGGTCGAGCGGGATGGTTGTGCTTGCACATGTGCGCTACGGCCACCAGGCCGGGTACAGCCGCCTGACAGATGGCGAACATGTGATTGCCGGGACCAATATGCTCCATGAACTCAATCACGTACTGCACGTATTCCTCAAAACCGAATTTACCTTCGGAGAGAGGGACATCGCGGGCGTCGAGCCAGTCGGTGACATAGACCTCATAGTCATCGAGGAACTGACCGAAGGTTTCCCGGGACAACGTGGCATGGTGGCCGGACAGAGCTGCCACACAGAGCAGTTTTGGTGCATTGGCGGGTAAACCTTCGCGGCGAAAGCGCAGCAGATTACAGAAGGGTTTCTCCACCACCACCTCTTCATGAACCGGATGCTCCACGCCATCTATCACCACCGGTTCGTACTCAAACCCTTGTTTCGGGTAGTGTTTCAGTAGACGAATCGTGGATTCAAGAATGGCTTTGCGCAGTCTGCCAAGACGCGTTTTTGAGAGGGGGTTCTTTTCGTGTGTGACGATATCGTGTGCCAGGTCCAGTGCGGTGTTGACCGGCATCAGAGACTGACGGTACAAGTCGTAAAAGTGATAATGCATATACAGCACCTGCCAAAACAGTGTGAAATCATTTAGTCACAGCAGATTAGAATAGGCAACCTAATCGCCAGCGTTCACAAAATTCTCTTTAATACGCCAAAAAAAAACCCCGCAAAAGCGGGGTTTTTCAATAGCTTATATAATCAGGCTACATTGACGATTTGTTCCGCTGCAATCCGTTTGCCCTCGTCGGCCCCTTTCTGGAAGGAGGCGATCTGGTCAAAGTTCATGTAGCGGTAGATATCGCTGGACATGGAGTTGATCTTGTTCGCGTATTCCATGTATTCAGCCGTGGTGGGCAGGCGGCCAAGAATACCACCCACAGAGGCCAGCTCGGCAGAAGTGAGGTAGACATTGGCTCCGTCGCCCAGGCGGTTGGGGAAGTTGCGGGTGGAGGTGGATAGTACCGTGACGCCGGGGTTGACGCGCGCCTGGTTGCCCATACACAGCGAACAACCGGGCATTTCTGTCCGTGCGCCGACTTTTTCATAGATTGTGTAGTAGCCTTCTTCCTTGAGGGTGTGAGCGTCCATCCGGGTTGGCGGACATATCCAGAAGGTCGTGTTGATGCTGGGGGCTTCGTTGAGCAACTTGCCCGCCGCCCGGAAGTGGCCGATATTGGTCATACAGGAGCCGATGAAGACTTCGTCCACTTTATCGCCCGCTACATCAGACAACAGTCGCGCATCGTCCGGGTCGTTGGGGCAGCAGACAATCGGTTCCTTGATGTCGGCCAGATCGATTTCCAGTACAGCAGCGTACTCGGCATCGGCATCGGCCTTCATCAGTGAAGGGTTGGCGAGCCAGGCTTCCATTTTGCCCACCCGGCGTTCCAGGGTGCGCACATCGCCATAGCCCTCGGCGATCATCCAGCGCAACAGGGTAATGTTGGACTTCAGATATTCCGTCACGGAGGCTTCGCTGAGCTTGATGGTACAGCCGGCTGCAGAGCGTTCGGCCGATGCATCCGACAATTCAAACGCCTGTTCGACGGTCAGTTTATCAAGACCCTCGATTTCCAGAATGCGGCCGGAGAAGAAGTTCTTTTTGCCTTTTTTCTCAACGGTCAGCAGGCCTTCCTGGATGCCGTAGTAGGGGATGGCATGTACTAGGTCGCGCAGGGTGATACCCGGTTGCAGGTCGCCCTTGAAGCGAACCAGTACCGATTCAGGCATATCCAGCGGCATCACGCCGGTGGCGGCGGCAAAAGCCACCAGACCGGAACCGCCGGGGAAAGAAATACCCATTGGAAAACGGGTGTGGGAATCGCCGCCGGTGCCGACCGTGTCGGGCAGCAGCATGCGGTTCAGCCAGCTGTGGATAATCCCGTCGCCCGGACGCAGGGAAACACCGCCGCGGTTCATGATGAAATCGGGCAGGGTGTGTTGTGTCTCGACATCAATGGGTTTCGGATAGGCGGCTGTGTGGCAGAAAGACTGCATCACCAGATCGGCGGAGAAACCGAGGCAGGCCAGATCCTTGAGCTCGTCCCGGGTCATCGGGCCAGTGGTGTCCTGTGAGCCCACTGTGGTCATTTGTGGCTCGCAATAAGTGCCGGGACGGACGCCCTCGAGACCACAGGCTTTGCCGACCATTTTTTGCGCCAGGGTGTAGCCCTTGCCTGTGTCGGCGGGTTGCGCCGGTAGGCGGAACAGGTCCGAAGCGGGCAGGCCAAGGTGTTCACGGGCACGCTGGGTCAAGCCGCGGCCCACAATCAGGTTGATGCGGCCCTCGGCCTGTACTTCGTCCAGAATGACACCGGACTTGAAGTGGAACTCGGACAGAACGTCGCCGGATTCGCTGAGAATCTTGCCGTCATAGGGACGGATTTCAATCACGTCGCCCATGTTGATATCGTCGACTGGCGCTTCAAAGACCAGGGCGCCGGCATCTTCCATGGTGTTGAAGAAAATCGGGGCGACCTTGTTGCCGATACAGATGCCGCCGGAGCGCTTGTTCGGCACACCGGGGATGTCGTCGCCGAAGAACCACAATACCGAGTTGGTTGCAGACTTGCGTGAGGAGCCGGTACCCACCACATCACCGACAAAGGCGACCGGCAGACCTTTGGATTTAATGTCCTCAATCTGTTTCATCGGGCCGATTTTGCCGGGTTCATCGGGCGTCAGGCCGTCGCGGGTCATTTTGTAGGCCGCCAGGGCATGCAGGGGAATATCCGGACGAGACCAGGCGTCGGGTGCAGGGGACAGATCATCGGTATTGGTTTCGCCAGTCACCTTGAAAACAATGGCCTTGATACTTTCGGGGACTGCATCCTGTCGGGTAAACCACTCGGCATCGGCCCAGGACTGCAGCACAGCTTTGGCCTGAGCGTTGCCGGCATCGGCTTTTTCGGCGACATCATGGAATGCATCAAAAACCAGAATGGTACTTTTGAGCTGTTCCGCCGCACTGTTGGCGAGGTCAGCATCATCCAGCAATTGAACCAGCGTTTCGACGTTGTAGCCGCCGTGCATATTGCCGAGTAATGTTACTGCAGCGGGGCGGTCGATCAGTGGACAGGTGATTTCGCCTTTGGCTACCGCGCTGAGAAAGCCGGCTTTGACATAAGCCGCTTCATCCACACCGGGTGGAACGCGGTTGGCGATCAGGTCGAGTAAAAAGTCTTCTTCCCCGGCGGGTGGATTTTTCAGCAGTTCCACCAGATCGGCGGTCCACTCCGGTGTCAGGGGTTTGGGTGGGATTCCCTCGGCGGCACGTTCTGCCACATGTTGGCGATAGGCTTCAAGCACGGTTTGTATCCTCTTTTTGTGTGAGTGTCCCCAATCCGGGATCAGCACCGGCTGGGCTATCGGTGACGGGTCACCGATGTGGGTATTCTGGTTGGGCGTACTGACGTGCCCATAGGGGGCGCTATCTTACTACAGATCAAAATTCAGGGTAACTTGGCTACAGTTGATAACGGTCATTCACCCAGTAAATTCTCTGTTACAATTTCTCGTATAACCATCAGGCCCGATGAGGGTTTCAGAACGGGTAACCGCCATGCTCAAATTGTACGGATTTCACACCAGCCACTATTTCAATATGGTGAAACTGGCACTGTTGGAAAAAGGCTTCGAATTTGAGGAAGTCCACAGCTACCCCAGCCGGGAGCCCCTGTTCCTGACCATGAGTCCCATGGGCGAAGTACCCTTTCTGGAAGCCCGGGAGGGCTTCATCAGCGATGTTCCGGTGATTATGGAGTTTCTCGAGGAAATTATTCCGGAGGTGCCATTGTTGCCGGAGGATGTTTTCGAGCGGGCCAAAGTCAGGGAGTTAATGAGTATTCTGCTGCAGCATATTGAGCAGCCGGTCAGCCGTCTGCTCGATCATCCCGACAGCAAAGGAGCGCCGGATCAGGCGCGGGTGGATCAGACGATAGTTGAGGTAGAGCGTGGCCTGGACGCATTGGCCCGGCTGGCCAGGTTTGACCCCTACCTGTGTGGCGAGGAGTTCAGCTATGCGGACGTCATTGCCTACCACGCTCTGGATCTGGTCAACAGCACCATGAAAAAGTTTGCCCCCTGGACGGCGATGGACGAGATGACCGATCTGGCAGACTGGCGCTACACCGTCGCCGCGCGACCGATCGTTCACCAGATGGACAATACCCTGATCAGCGAGCGGGACACTTTTTCAGCTGATTCCTGATCGACCGACTCAATCACCAAAGGCACGTTGTTGTGGCAGTATCCGCGCTCGATGAAATTCAGGCTTTCCTACCCTGTCCGACCCCCGATAGCTGGGTCGAGGAAGCCGTAAAGCCGGAAAATCAGGATGTTTTGCTGATAGATCATGCCAACTGCGAGAAGAAAGCGGCCAGCACGGCGTTAAACCTGATTTACCGCTACATCGACCATTTTGAGCTGCTCAACAAAATGTCACGGCTGGCCCGGGAGGAAATGCGCCATTTCGAGCAGGTGATTGCCATCATGCAAAAGCGGGGTATTCCATACAGCAATATCAGTGCATCCCGCTATGCTGCAGGGTTGCGGCAACGGGTGCGCACCCATGAACCGGCGAAATTGCTGGATACCCTGATTGTCGGTGCCTTTATCGAGGCCCGTTCCTGTGAACGTTTTGCCAGACTGGCGCCCTTCCTGGATCCCGAGTTGAAAAATTTCTACCAGTCGTTACTCGCCTCCGAAGGGCGGCACTATCGGGATTATCTCGACCTCGCCCTCCAGGCGGGTGGTGCGAAGGAAGTGAACGAGCGTCTCGCTGTTTTCCGGCGGGAAGAGCGGTCTCTGGTGGAAACACCGGACGCTGAGTTCCGCTTTCATTCCGGTGCGCCTGTAACCTCGGACAGAGGGTTGTCCGAGGTTGTATCGGTGGGTACTCTCGCGTAGTTGACGGGTGGATTTCAGTCCCGAGGACGTTTATCCTTCTGCTCCTTCCTTATTTCTCTCAGGTCAGTCCCTGTCAATGTCAAAATTACCCTTTCTTACCAAGCAGATTACCGCCCCGTACACCATTCCTTCCGGTATTGTGACCACGGCCACATCCATTATTCAGCGTATTTTTGACACCATGCCCGAAGTCGGTGTTATCACGACAAAGAGTGTCGGTCTGACCCCGAGGTCCGGTTACCGGGAGCCCGTGATCAGTCAGTACGCTCCCGGATGTTTCGTCAATGCAGTGGGACTCACCAATCCCGGTGCCGAGCAGCTCGCTGCCCAGTTGGCAACCCTGCGAGTGCCGGAAGATCGCTTCCTGCTCACCTCCATTTTTGGCGGCAGCGTCGAGGAATTTGTTGAGGTGGCCAAAATTGTCGCCCCGGTATCTGATGGACTGGAGCTGAATCTGTCCTGTCCCCACGCCAAGGGTTACGGTATGGCAATGGGTCAGGATCCGGAACTGGTTCGCCAGATCACCGCAGCGGTCAAGGCTGTGGTGAGTATCCCGGTGATCCCCAAGCTCACACCCAACACACCGAATATTGCCGAGATCGCCAGGGCAGCCGTGGCCGGTGGCGCCGATGCACTCTGTGCGATCAATACCGTGGGGCCCGGTTACACTTCGTCACACGGCCATCCGGTACTGAGTCACGGTTCTGGCGGCATGTCCGGCAAGGGCGTTCTGCCTATCGGCCTGAAATGCGTGCGGGAAATGGCCGAGGCGGTGGATTGTCC
>DDNV01000015.1:57564-60522 GCA_002341315.1 Cellvibrionales bacterium UBA2511 | reverse complement strand
CGATCATCGGTTGCGGCGGTGTCAGCAGTGCTGACGACGTGAGGGCCTTCCGCGATGCCGGTGCTGATATTGTCGGTGTGGGTTCCGCGCTGATTGGCCTGACCACCGACGAAATGGGCGAGTATTTCCGTACCCTGGAGCGTGACATGGCGCAGGGCAGCAACGTTGCGGAGCAGATGATCCGCTACGATGTAGATATGCAGTTCCGCCCGGTGATACTGGTGTCAAATGAGCGGGTAACGGATGATATCTGCATTCTCACCTTTGATCGGAAGGTGGATTTGCAGGCCGGTGAATTCGTTTTTCTGTGGATTCCGGGGCTGGGTGAAAAACCGTTCTCGGCACTGGCCGACGACCCCTTCTCGCTGGCGGTGATTGACGTGGGGTTGTTTACCCACGAGTTGATGTCACTGCAGCCCGGCACTGAAGCCTATGTGCGCGGTCCCCACGGCACTCCTGTTGCTCCACCGGCCGGCGCCAAAATCATTACTGTCAGTGGTGGCACCGGTCTCGCGGCGGTTTACCAGCTGGCGAGGGATTTCCCCAACAGTGAAATTTTTACCGGCGCGCGCACCGCGGAGCGGCTGTATTTTCTCGACGAGTGCCGCAAGATTGCCCCGGTGCATGTCTCCACCGATGATGGCAGCGAGGGCTTTCACGGTTTTGTCACCGAATTGCTGCGCGAGTATTTACAGCAACTGCTCCCGGCGGAACGCAAAAATCTCATTTTCTACAATTGTGGGCCGTCACCGATGGTTCGTGCCGCCGTGGCGGTGGAGAGAGAGTTCTGCGGCGATGATCAGATCTTCAGTGCCATTGATTACCTGACCAAATGCGGTGTTGGTCTCTGTGGCGCCTGTGCCGCCCCGGACGGGCGAAGAATCTGCGTGGACGGCCCCTTCATGGACGGAGCTTCAGTAGTCTAGTCAAAACGGCCTGCGGGCCGTTTTTTGTCGGTATCATTTTATTTTTTTGGGTTGACCGATGCAGGTCAACGCACATCCCCCACAACAAGGCTTATGATGCAAGGGTGTTACTTCAACTTGCATGGGTCGTCGCGGATGAAAAAAAGCCTAATCACGCTGGTCGTTCTGGCAGTCCTTGCCGCGCTGTTTTATTACTGGTCACGCCCTGAACCGGTCACTGTCACGGTTGTTCCGGTTGAGCGCGGTGTGGTGGAGCGCACCGTGGCGAATACCCGTGCCGGTACGGTAATGGCCTGTCAGCGCTCCCGGTTGGCACTGCCCATCGGTGGGCAGATTGCACAGTTGCTGGTAAAGGAAGGGGATCAGGTCAAAGCCGGGCAGCTGTTGATGGTACTGTGGAACAAGGACCGGCTCGCCCAGCTTGAAGTTGCCGAGGCGGCGGCATTGTCTGCCGAAAAAGACCGCCAGAGCGCCTGTATTGACGCGCAGTCCGATCTGCGCGAAGCAAAGCGCCTGATCAACCTGGCAAACAGAAACCTGGTGTCCAGAGAGTCTGCAGATCTGGCTGAATCCCGTGCTCAGGCCAGTGCTGCCCACTGTGAGGCTGCCGAGGCCCGCCAGGTGGAGGCCGCTGCGAGCGTGTCGCTGGCTGGCGCTATACTGGAGCAGACCTCATTGCGGGCACCATTTGACGGTGCCGTGGCTGAAGTGACCGGAGAAGTGGGGGAGTACGCCACGCCGTCGCCGCCGGGTGTGATGACGCCGCCGGCGATCGACCTGCTCACCGACGACTGCCATTACATCAGCGCGCCCATCGACGAAGTGGATGCCTCGGACATCGCCCTTGGGCTGCCGGTGCGGGTCACCCTGGACGCCTTCCGCGACCGGGTCTTTCCCGCCACGGTGCGTCGTATCTCGCCCTATATTCTCGATCAGGAAAAGCAGGCCCGTACCGTCGAAGTGGAGGCGGAGCTGGAGCCACTGCCGGAGGATGTCAGATTGCTGGCCGGTTACAGCGCAGATATGGAAATCATTCTCGACAGCGGCGACAACGCGCTGCGCATTCCCTCGGAACTGGTGGTCGATGACGAGTATGTGCTGGTGGTGGACGGCGAGGGTATTCTGCAACGCCGTCAAATTCGCAAGGGTTTGACCAACTGGCGCTATACCGAAGTGTTGGAGGGCTTGAAAGAAGGTGAGCTGATCGTCAGTAATATCGGCAGCGAGGGCGTCGAAGCGGGCGCTCCGGCAAAAACTGGCCGGACCGCCAATGATTGAACTGCAGAATGTCAACAAGACCTATCTGGTGGGTGAGTCGCCGCTGCGGGCGCTGCAGGACGTGAATATCACCATTGAGGCCGGTGAGCACCTGTCGGTGATGGGGCCTTCCGGCTCGGGAAAGTCCACTCTGCTCAATATGGTTGGCCTGCTGGATCGCCCAGACAGCGGCAGCTATCGTCTGGAGGGAACCGCCACGGAAAAACTGGGCGAGGAGGCGCGGGCGCGTTTGCGCGCCGACTACATCGGTTTCATCTTTCAGGCATTTCACCTGATCAACCGTCTGACCACTCTGGAAAATGTCGAGTTGCCCATGATGCTGGCGGGCATCGCCCCCAAAAAACGCCGCCAGAGTGCACTGGATGTGCTGGATCAGGTGGGTTTGGCGGACCGTGCCGGGCACCGGCCCAACCAGCTTTCCGGGGGGCAGTTGCAGCGAGTGGCTATCGCCCGGGCCATCGTCATGAAGCCGCGCATCCTGTTGGCGGACGAGCCTACCGGCAACCTGGATCAGGCCTCCGGTGCCGAGGTGGTGGAGGTGCTGGAAAATCTCAATCGCGAGGGCATCACCCTGCTGGTGGTGACCCACGATGCCCAGTTGGGCAAGCGGGCTCGGCGGCGCATCCGCATGGTGGATGGTCAGATCGAATCCGACACTGGGGACGGCAATGCGCCTGCTGGATCAACTGCACTTTAACGGCCAGCTCTTTTTGCGCCACCGGGTGCGCACCGTGCTGCTATTGATCGCGGTGGG
>DDNV01000015.1:56383-57456 GCA_002341315.1 Cellvibrionales bacterium UBA2511 | reverse complement strand
ATTGATCGCGGTGGGGCTGGGTGTTGCCTCGGTGATTATGCTCACCAGCCTGGGTGAAGGTGCCCGCCGCTATGTGGACCGGGAATTCTCGGCGCTGGGCAATCAGTTGCTGATCGTTCTGCCCGGCCGCAAGGAAACCACCGGCGGCGCGCCACCCATCTACGGCGCTGCTCCCCGGGACCTGACCCTCGAAGATGCCCGGGCCCTGGAGCGCCTGCCGGCAATCAGGGCGGTGGCGCCGGTGATTGCAGGCACTGCGCCGGTGACTCGGGGCAGTCGCTCCCGTGAGGTGATCGTGTTGGGCAGTACCGAGGCGATATTCCAGGTACGCAAAATGGATGTGGCCCAGGGCAAAATTCTGCCGGAGCGCGCAGACAGTGAAGCCCTGGCGGTGTGTGTGCTGGGCTCCAAGCTGAAACAGGAATTATTTGGCAACCGCCGCGCCATCGGCGAGTGGGTGCGGGCGGGCGATCGCCGCATGCGGGTGATCGGCGTGCTGGAGGAGCGCGGCGAATCCCTGGGGCTGGATCTGCGGGACATGATCATTGTGCCGGTGCGCACCGCCGAACAGATGTTCAACTCGCCGGGACTGTTCAGGGTGCTGCTGGAGCTGGATGCCAATGCCGATTTCGATCGGGTTGAAGAGCGGGTGCGCGGGGTGATCCGCGAGCGCCACGAGGGCGAGGATGACGTCACGGTGATCAGCCAGGATTCCATGCTGGCGGCCTTCAACAACATCCTTACCACCCTGACACTGGCCATCGCCGCCATTGCCGCGATCAGCCTGCTGGTGGCCGGTATTCTGATCATGAATATCAGTCTGATTTCCGTCAGCCAGCGGCGCCGGGAAATCGGGTTGTTGAAGGCACTGGGCGGCAGTAGCCGTCAGGTGAGGCAGCTGTTTCTGGGGGAATCCCTGCTGCTGGTGAGCCTGGGCTCTGTGGCCGGCGTTGTTGTGGCCTGGGTGGCGGTGCTGATTGTCGCCCGGCTGTGGCCGGTCTTTCCCCTGGCGCCGCCCTGGTGGTCGGTGCCCGCAGCGGTGGCCACGGCGCTGCTGTCGGGACTGTTGTTTT
>DDNV01000015.1:42105-56288 GCA_002341315.1 Cellvibrionales bacterium UBA2511 | reverse complement strand
CGGGACTGTTGTTTTCGCTGATTCCGGCGCGGCGCGCAGCCGCTCTGGATCCGGTGCTGGCCATGCGGGGACAGAACCTGTGAATTTTCTCGACTACCTGCGCTGGATTTTCCGGGCCCTGTGGATGCAGCGCCTGCGATCCGTGCTGACCATTGTCGGTTTTGCCATTGGTATCGCCGCCATGGTGTTGCTGAGTTCTCTGGGTGAGGGGCTGCGGCAATTCGTGATCCAGGAGTTTACCCAGTTCGGCAGCCATATCGTCGCCATTACCCCGGGCAAGACCGAGACCTTTGGCATGGGCGGTATCCTCAACACCACCCGTCCCCTGTCGCTGGAGGACTCTGAAGCGCTGAAGCGCATCCCGGGGGTGGAACAGGTGGTACCGGTGGTGTTCGGTACCGCGCAGATCAAGGCGGTGGGGCGCAGCCGCTACACCGACGTGGCCGGCGTCGGCGCCCTGGCGGACAAGGCCTGGAAACTGGAGGTGTCACAGGGTTCGTTTCTGCCCGAGGAAGACATTCAGCGGGCGCGGGCCTTTGCGGTACTGGGCAGTAAACTGAAAGGAGAGCTATTCGGCGGTGACAATCCCCTGGGGGAGTTTGTCCACATCGGCGGCAACCGCTTCCGGGTGATCGGCGTGATGGCGCCGAAAGGGCAGTTCCTCGGCACCGACCTGGACGACATGATCTACATCCCCGCGAACAAGGGATTGCAGATATTCAACCGCGAAAGTCTCATGGAAGTGGACGTTTTCTACAGTCCCGCCGTGCCCACCGACCGGCTCACGGAAAATATCAAACGGCTGCTGATCGAGCGCCACGGTTTCGAGGATTTCACCATCGTCACCCAGGACCAGATGATGGCTACCATGGACAACATTCTGCGCATTCTCAAATACGCAGGCGGCGGACTGGGGGCAATCTCCCTGCTGGTGGGGGCCGTCGGTATCACCACCATCCTGATGATTACCGTGACTGAACGCACCTCCGAGGTGGGGTTGTTGAGGGCGCTGGGCAGCACCCGCAGTCAGGTGCGCAACCTGTTTCTGGGCGAGGCGGTGATGCTGGGGTTGGTGGGCGGACTGGCCGGTGTGCTGGTGATCGCCCTGCTGGTGGTGGCGGTGCGGCTGTTTGTGCCGGGGCTGCCGGTGGCATTGAAGGGGGACATCGTGCTGGTGGCACTGTTGGTGTCCATGCTGATCGGCCTGATGGCCGGTGTGCGCCCGGCGCTGAATGCCACCCGGCTCAGTCCTATCGATGCGCTCAGGGCTGAATGATGCGCTCAGGGCTGATTGGTGGGCTCAGGGCTGAATAAGCCTCTGTTTCCGTTTTCCTCGATGGGAAAGGAAATCAGTTCCGGCGGGTGGCCTCCTTCGATGCGGATATACCAGCCCCGTTGATGCCAGTCACCCAGAACCAGCCGTTCACCAAAGGCCATATGGTGGTGATAGGGGCGATGGGTGTGACCATGGATCATCAGTTTCACCTGATACTGTGCCATCAGTTGCGCCACAGTCTCTGCCGACACATCCATAATATTGTCCGACTTGTTGGCGTTGGCTCGCATGCTCTTCTGCCGCCACTCCACCGCCATCTTCTGACGTTTTTTGAGAGGCAGGTGGCGCAACAGAAATTTCACCAGCGGATGGCGATACCTGCGGCGAAACTTCTGATAGTCGGCATCGCCGGTACACAGGGTGTCGCCATGCAGAAGCAGCACGCGCTGGCCGCCCAGCTCGGCAAGATGGTGGTCGGGCAGCAGGGTGGCTCCGCTTTCCCGGGCGAATTGTCTGCCAATCAAGAAATCGCGGTTGCCGTGGGTAAAGAACAGTCTGACACCGCTATCGGACAGTTTTTTCAGCGCGGCAATCACCTGGCGGGCCAGTGGTGCGGGGTCATCATCCCCGATCCATGCCTCAAACAGGTCGCCGAGGATGTACAGCGCCTCGATGTCGCCGGTCTGGTTTTCCAGAAAAGCAAAAAACGCCCGAGTTACCGCCGGGCGTTCTGGGGAGAGGTGCAGATCGGAAATCAGCAGTGTGGTCATCAACGCCACCTGCCGTGGCCGGGAGCGGCCTTATTTGTCCGCGTAGGCATCGCTGACGGTGACCTTCTGGATTTCCACCGGATCCTTGGGCACATCCTGATGCATGCCGTTGCGACCCGTGGGCACACCCTTGATCTTGTTGACCACATCCATGCCATCGGTGACCCGGGCAAATACGGCATAGCCCCAACCCTGGGGGTTCTTGCCGCTGTGGTTGAGAAAAGTGTTGTCGGAAACGTTGATGAAGAACTGTGAACTGGCGGAATGGGGATCATTGGTCCGTGCCATCGCCAGGGTACCGGTTTCATTGGCCAGGCCGTTATCGGCCTCGTTCTGAATGGGGTCGCGGGTAGGCTTGTTTTGCATATCGGCCGTCATGCCGCCGCCCTGGATCATAAATCCGTCAATCACGCGATGGAAGATGGTTCCTTCGTAGAAACCGTCGCGGCAGTACTGCAAAAAATTAGCGGAGGAAACCGGCGCATTATCGAAATCCAGCTCAAGGCTGATATCGCCGTAATTTGTGTGCAGTGTAATCATCGGTAGTGGATCCTGTGACTGTCAAAAGAGCTGCGTATATTACGTTTTTCAGGGTTGAATTTAAACCGCTTTGCAGCGGCCTGGCGGCAATGTCCGGGCTTCACAGCAAATTCAGGGGGTGTGGGTGTCCTCCGGGCGCAGATGCGGGGTGATCGCCGGTTCCTCAATGCGTGCCTGCCAACCCTGTATTGCAGCACACAACAGAATCAGGCCGATCCCGATCCACAGGCCCAGATTGGGATAGAACTGCCAGAAGATTATATCCACGCCGAGCGCCATGATGATGGCCGTGTACTGGAACGGTGCCACGATCACCGGTTTGCCCACCCGGTAGGCCGCCACCATCATGATAAAACCAAATGCTCCGCCGCTGCCGGAGACCAGAACCATCAGCAGCGCTTTGTTATCCAGGGCTATCCATGCTTCCTGCTGCCAGAAAAATGCTGCCAGCAGCAGCGGAATGTAGATGTAGTAATTCATCGACCAGTCCGATTCAGTGCGGGACAGGTAGCGCGACCAGAGAATCATGACAGCAAAGGCCAAGGGCAGGACTGTCAGCGCCAGATAGTGCCAGCCGGAATTGCTGACATCCGGCTTCAGCACCAGACAGACACCGATAAAACCGGTGATGGTGGCCAGCCACTGAATGGCGTTGGCCCGTTCCTTGAGAATCAGTGGCGATATGGCTGAAATCAGAATCGGTGCACCCGCAGTGGCAGCACTTACTGCACTGATCGGAAAATGCTTGATGGCTACATAGTAGCCGAGGCTGATCACAGTAAAGAACAGGCTGCGCAACAGTTGGTGCACAGGTTTGCTGACACGCAGGGTTCGCAGGCGACCGGTGGCCAGAATAAACACCGTCAGTACCAGCAGTGAAGCGGCGGTGCGCAGGGAGATCATCTGGCCGAGAGGTATTGTCTCCAGCAGGCGCTTTGCCACCGAGTCGCCCACCAGGAAAAACATCAGGCAGAGCTGCAGGTAGAGAATGGCTCGGAGATTGGGATGCATGGCGGAAATAGGTTTAACTCACGGCTCAATTCTGGTGTTTGGCAGGGTATTAATGCGTTGCGGGGGCCAAAGAATCCCGGGCTGCAGGCGATCAGTTGTTTATACAGGCTTCCCCGGAGGCTATAATCCGGCTCTTTTTTGCGGAGGATGGCCCGGCGGGGCTGCAGTATGGCAGACGATAATAAACCGCTCAATTTTATTCAGCAGTTGATCTCCCGGGAGCTGGCCGATGGCTCGGTGACGAGAGTGATCACCCGTTTTCCACCGGAACCCAACGGTTATCTGCACCTCGGGCACGCCAAATCCATCTGCCTGAACTTTGGGCTGGCCGAGCAGTTCGGTGGTGCGTGTAACCTCCGTTTTGACGATACCAATCCGGAAAAGGAAGAGGACGAGTACGTCAAGGCGATTATCGACGATGTGCGCTGGCTCGGTTTTCAGTGGGATGGTGAAGTGCGCTATGCCTCCGATTATTTCGAGCAATTGTACCTGTGGGCCCAGTACCTGATTCGGGAGGGCAAGGCCTTTGTCTGCGAGCTGAATGGCGAGCAGATGCGTGAATACCGCGGGACCCTCACCGAGCCGGGCAAAAACAGCCCCTGGCGGGATCGTTCCGTTGAGGACAATCTGCTGCTGCTGGAACAGATGAAAACCGGTGCCATTGACGAGGGTCGCATGACCCTGCGGGCCAAGATTGACATGGCCTCGCCCAATATCAACCTGCGCGACCCGGTGTTGTACCGGATCAAGAAAAGGTCCCATCACCGCACCGGCGACACCTGGAACATTTACCCCTCCTACGATTTCGCCCACGGTCAGGAAGATGCGATCGAGGGGGTGACCCACTCCATCTGCACACTGGAATTCGCCGCCAACCGACCGCTGTACGAGTGGTTTATCGACAACCTGCCGGTGCCGTCAAAGCCGCGCCAGTTCGAGTTTGGCCGACTCAATCTGAATTACAGTATTACCAGCAAACGCAAGCTCAAACAGCTGGTTGACGAGGGCCATGTCAGCGGCTGGAATGATCCGCGCATGCCGACGCTCTCCGGTCTGCGCCGCCGGGGCGTAACACCCCGGGCGATTCGCAATTTCTGTGACAGCCTGGCGGTGGCCAAAACCGACGGTGTAGTGGACATGGCCCAGTTCGAGCACTTTATCCGCGACGATCTGAACGACAATGCCCCGCGGGCCATGTGCGTTCTGCATCCCCTGAAAGTGACGCTCACCAATGTGCCCGAGGGCGAGGTGGACATGCGCACTGTGGCCGGTCATCCCAATCGCGATGACCTCGGCGAGCGCCAATTGCCCTTTACCCGGGAAATCTATATCGACCGCGAGGATTTCAACGAAGACAGCAGCCTGTCCCGCAAGAAATTCAAGCGGCTGGTGCCCGGCGAGTGGGTGCGGCTGCGCGGTGCCTGTGTCATTCAGGCCAATGAAGTGGTGAAGGACGACCGCGGCGAGATTGTCGAGATTCTGGCGGAAATGATTCCCGGCACCCATGGCGAAGATCCGCCCGAGGGCATTCGTCCCCGCGGTGTGGTTCACTGGGTATCCGCGACGGCGTGCGTGGACTGTGAAGTGCGGCTCTATGACCGGCTGTTCAGCGATCCGGCGCCGGACTCGGGCGATCGCAATTTCCTCGATTTCATCAACCCGGCATCGCTGACGGTATTGTCCGGTTGCAAAGGCGAAATCGGTCTTGCAGAGGCCGTCGCCGGGGATAACTATCAGTTCGAGCGGGAAGGTTATTTCTGTCGGGATACGGAATCCGGTAGCGAGAATACCCTGGTGTTTAACCGCACCATCGAACTCAGGGATAACTGGAAAAGCTGACCGTCGGGGTCCAACTGAAGACCCCGCTTATTGATAAGACAAGGCACTATGGCACTGACTCTATACAACACCCTGACCCGGCAGAAAGAAGTCTTCAAACCCATTGGGGCGGGCAAGATTCGCATGTACGTGTGCGGCATCACCGTTTACGACTACTGCCATATCGGTCACGCCCGGGTACTGGTGGCGTTTGACGTGATCACCCGCTACCTGAGAACCCGGGGCTGGGATGTCACCTACGTCCGCAACATTACCGACATCGACGACAAGATTCTCAACCGCGCCAACGACAATGGCGAACCCTATACGGCGCTCACCGACCGGATGATCGACGCCATGCACGGGGACGAGGATGCCCTCGGCGTGCTGCGGCCCGATCTGGAACCCCGCGCCACTGCCTACATGGACGATATCCTCGCCATGGTGCAGATTCTGGTGGACAACCACTACGCCTACGCCGCCGACAATGGCGATGTCTACTACCGGGTCAGCCGGTTTGCCGACTACGGCAAACTCAGTGGTCGCAACCCCGAAGACCTGCTGGCCGGTGCCCGGGTCGAAGTGGACGAAGCCAAGGAAGATCCCCGCGATTTTGCCCTCTGGAAAAGTGCCAAACCCGGCGAAGTGAGTTGGGAATCCCCCTGGGGACCCGGACGTCCCGGCTGGCATATCGAGTGCTCCGCCATGTCCACCTGCTGTCTGGGTGACACCTTCGACATCCACGGTGGCGGGCCGGATCTGCCGTTTCCCCACCACGAAAACGAAATTGCCCAGAGCGAAGCCGCCACCGGTAAAAAATACGTCCATTACTGGATGCACGCCGGTGCGGTGCGGGTGGACAACGAAAAAATGTCCAAGTCGCTGAACAATTTCTTCACCATCCGCGAAGTGCTGAAAAAATATCATCCGGAAGTGGTGCGCTACTTCCTGCTGTCCAGTCACTACCGCAGTCCCATCAATTATTCCGAAGAGAATCTGATTGAGGCCAAGGGCGGCCTCGACCGTTTCTACACCGCGTTGCTTCCCTTTACCGAAGTGGCTCCCGCAGCTCTCGATACACTGCACGCCAGTGACTACTACCGCCGTTTTGTCGAATCCATGGATGACGATTTCAACACCCGCGATGCACTGGCCGCCATGTATGATCTGGTGCGGGACATGAACACCTGTGCCAAAACCGACCCGGCGCAGGCGATGAAACTGGCTGCCGAATTAAAAGCGCTGGGCGGTGTGTTCGGTATATTCACGGTGGAACCCAAAACCTTCCTGCAGGGGATCGCCAGCGATGGCCCGGACGCCGAACAAATCGAAACACTGATTGCCGAGCGCGTCGCTGCCAAGAAAAATCGCGACTTCGCACGCGCCGACCAGATTCGCGACGACCTGCTCGTACAAGGTGTGGTGCTGGAAGATTCTCGAGAAGGCACAACCTGGCGCCGGGACTAGAAGCTATTTCATAACTACTGCGTTCGGTGATACTGTGTTAAAAATGGCCTCAAATTGCTCATTTACTCAATGTAAACTCCGCTTTTTCGGCCACTTTTGCCTTGTCTCACCTTCGCTCGTGACGTTATGAAACAGCTTCTAGGGTTTTATCCAAGTGCATAAAGGGCCCTAACTTTTTCGCAAAAGGGTAGGATAGGTCTATGGATTATATAGAACCCCTTTTTCGTCCCCCCAGCGAAGCTCGCTCGCTGATTTTACAAGTCACCAACGGCTGTTCCTGGAACCGTTGCACCTTCTGCGAGATGTACACCGCGCCGCAGAAAAAATTCAGCGTCAAACCCCAGCCGGAAATCGAGCAGGAACTGCAACAGGTGGCCAGCAGCGGCTACCCCGTGCGCCGGGTATTTCTGGCCGATGGCGACGCCATGACGTTGTCCTTCCGCCGCCTCAGGGAAATTCTGCTGGCCATTCGCCAACATTTTCCGGATGTGCAGCGCATCTCCTCCTACTGCCTGCCCCGCAATCTGAAAAACAAATCCGTTGAAGAACTGGCGGAACTGCAACAGCTCGGCCTCAGCCTGATGTACGTGGGTTGTGAGTCCGGCGACGATCTGGTGCTGGAAAAAATCGACAAGGGCGAAAACTACGCCTCCTCACTGGATGCCCTGCACAAAATCAAACAGGCCGGCATGAAGAGTTCAGTGATGATCCTCAATGGCCTCGGCGGGCAACAATATACCGAGCAGCACGCCATCAACTCCGCGAAATTAATGAACGAGGCCCAGCCGGAATTCCTCTCCACCCTAGTGGTGAGCTTCCCCATGGGTGAAGCGCGTTTTCAGGAGGGGTTTGGTGGCGAATTCCAACCGCTGACTCAGCAGCAGCTGTTTCAGGAAATGGAAATCCTGCTGGATACCCTGACACTGGAGCGCACTGTATTCCGCAGCGACCACGCCTCCAACTACCTGGTACTGAAAGGCACCCTCAACCGCGATAAAGACCAGTTATTGCAGCAGGTACGCACCGCTATCCAACGGCCCTGTGCGATTCCGTTGAGGGAGGAGTGGCAGAGGGGGCTGTAATAATTAACTTGTATAAACGAAGCCAAGGCTTCAGGAAAGGGAGATTTCGCCATGCCAATCTTATCCGTAGAACCTGTCGCACCCCTCATCGTAAATAGCAGTAGAATTAAAGAGGGAAAGCCCTCTTTAATAAAATACTCATCCCAATATGAAAAATAACAGTTTTTTATTCAATAAGTTAAAGGGGATTATTTTGAGTGCTGAGAATTATAAGGAATCCACTCTAATAATTATTATGATGGCAAAGCCATCATTAACGTACTGTTATGTGTGCAAACTAGAACGGAGGAACAGATGAAATCCATTAAGACCTCGCTCATGTTTGTCGGAGAGCAGGCTGGGAAAGCAGAGGAGGCGATCAAGTTCTATACCTCTCTATTCCCTGGTTCAGAGATCATTGATCTTCAGCGCTACGAAGCTGGCGAGCATGAACCAGAAGGTTCTGCCAAGATGGCTAGGTTTACGATAAACGGCACCGAATTCATGGCGCTAGACAGCCATCTTGACCACCAATTTACCTTTACACCCTCCATGTCATTGTACGTTGAGTGTGAATCAATGAGCGAAATAGAGAAGGCATTTCGGGCCCTCGCCGAAGGTGGTTCAGAGCTAATGCCTTTGGATAACTACGGCTTTAGCCAAAAATTTGGATGGCTGAATGATAGATATGGCGTGTCGTGGCAGCTCAATCTGTCGAACTAGGGTGGTGGCAGCATCAACACATAACCAAGCGCAGCACTACGCAGCCTCCGGCTGCCGGACGCTCGCAAGCTCGCGCCGGTGTGCGCGGCGTTAGGCTTCACTCAAGATTATGAGACAGATTGTAGTTTTATTCTTGGTCGCAACTTTGTTTGGGTGCTCTTCTAAAGATGAACCTAGAGCAGAGCTGAGAATTCCCGTGCTTACTGAGTGTGTCGATACGATTAATCGTGCAAAAAGTCATTACCTTAATACGAGCTCATCTCAGCCATACGAACTTGATATTGATATAGTCAAATTTGATGAAACTGGTTCCTTATATGATGGCCCAGTAGGCATGGCAACATTGGTGTCAATAGGTGAGTGGAAGACATTAGATGGGGGTTCGCCGCTTGCGTATCTACGACTTACAGCAAATGGAATATTTGCTGATTGCGCCCCATCAAGTACTTTAACGATTCTTTTCGAGAATGATCCCAGTGTAACCGCAAAAGAAGTCGCCTCCATCGCCAAAAGCAAGGGTGCTAAAGAAGTAGAAATCTCGAGTCAGGGTGTAACTATCAAGTTTAATGACGGCAGTTATGAATATCCATTTTAAAAAGCCTAACAAGGCGGTGTTGTCGCCTTCGGCTGGGACGCACCACTGCGTGGCGCGCCCCAAACCTTGGCGTTAACCATATGAAAGCATCTGAGATCCTACAAACAATTAAGTCTACGATCGCATCATCCAAAGAAAATGATGTGCAACAAATCTCCATTGAATCATTGGAGGCATACATTGCTCGTCTTGAAGAAATGGCAAATAAAACTCCAGAGGATGTTGCAGCGGGCGAAGCAGCAATGGCTGCGTATAAAGCCGACTTAAATTCCTGGGTGGCTTCAAGGCAGCAGCGCCATGAATTTGATCTGGAAATGCTTAGAGCCACAATTACCACGGGACAATCCGCACTAAAGAGCTCTTTATTAATTAATGGCGGTGCAGCTGTGGCAATGCTCGCATTTGCCGGAAATATATGGGGGCGCAGAGAAAAGTATGAGTCACTATTTTGTTTAATTCCTGACTCTTTGGCTTGTTTCGTCTATGGTGTTTTGTCTGCCGCAGTTGCGGCTGGTTTTTCATATTTTTCTCAGGCGGGCTATGGTGGTGAGTTCGGCCGCTATAGCACTAAAATTGGGGTTGCCGCCCATGTAGTTGCGATCTTATCGGTAGTTGCCTCCTATGTTTTATTTGGTAAAGGGGCTTGGTTAGCATATATGGCTATCGGTAATGGTTAACAAGCACATCAAAAATCGCTCCACTTCGTTACGCTGGACGCACCTGACGGCGCGCCTTTTATGTGGGCGTTAGCAGCCACCCAAAATTCCACCTCTCTTGCTAAATGAGTAAAAAAGGGATATTTTATACTCATGAGCGACTTCGAGTATGATGACGACAAAAGCCGAGCCAATCTAGAAAAGCATGGAATTGACTTTGTGGATGCTCAGGCTCTGTGGAAGGACCCTAACCTGCTGGAAATCCAGGCTAAATCGGACGATGAGCCTCGATTTTTGGTCATAGGTCTTATAGGACAGAAACACTGGTCTGCCGTCATCACTTATAGAAATGGAGCAATTCGGCTCATTTCTGTGAGGCGCTCTCGCATAAGAGAGGTAGAGCTGTATGAAAGCTAAAGATTTTGACAAGAAATTTGACCAAGGTAAGAAGGACATCATTGATGATCTTGACTTGTCCACGGCGCGTCGTGCCAACCAGGAACAGAAGCGCATAAATGTTGACTTTCCCTCATGGGTAGTAGAGTCGTTGGATCGTGAAGCGGCTCGTATTGGTGTTACACGGCAGTCGATCATAAAGGTCTGGCTGGTTGAGCGTTTGCAAGCTGAAGCTGCTAACAAACCGCTAAATGGTGACGCCGCGGGCGGCGCACATTAGCGGAGCGTTATATTTTTATCCAAGGAGTCAGCCTTGAGCAAAGAAACTGAAATACTTGCCCGCCTCGCCTCAACAGAAAAGAATATTGAAACCTTTGCTGATGACTGCAAGTCATTTATCCCCATTATAAATTGGTGCAGAGGCGAACTATTGAGACAAAGAGCGCTTCTTGCTTCACAGTCAGCACAATCTAGCCTGCTCATAAACTTTATCTGCCAAAACCAAGAAAACTACAAATCGCTTTTCGCATACTGCAAAGCCATCGCAAGCGAAAATTCTCATTCTCACGAAAGCCTTCGCAGTGCAGCAAAGGTGCTTTATGAGTCATTTCAGTCTTTTGAGTCCAGCAAGGAGGCTCAAAAACAAAGCCCAGATGCCAATCCGAGTCAGGAACTTCCCACAAATGTAATTCCGTTCCCTCTAGTATCGAAGGAAGAAGACGAGGAGCAATAATGGCCGTCAGTTCATCATCAGAAATATCGCTAAATATACTTGGGTCTTTTGCTCGTGACTCAGTAATTATCTTTTCCACGCCTTCCATTCAAATCACCAAAAAATATAACAATCAAAGGCAGCGGATTAACCGCTGCTTTGGGCGTTAAGCATCCAATTCGAATCTGAGAATTTATGAATAGTTCTAAGCACCCATTACAGCCTGATGAAACAATTCATAAGATACTTATTTCAACGACTAGTAGAATGGTTGGTGAGTTTGTAAGTGATAATATTTTGATCTCTCATGCTTGGCAGAATTTTACAAATTCATCTGGTGCAATCAGGATGGAGGAAAATCCGGTATCTAGGTCAGGGTTTATTATTGCTTTTCAAACTGAGCCACATAAAAAAGAAGCTGGCATTGCAATTCCTGATTATTCTCCTGTCGGAGAGATTGTGTGTTCATACTTATCAGTCTTATTTGGAAAACGGTTTGACTGTCATGGGCTGGTAGAAGGCAGCGGTTTTTACAACACCCCTGATTTGTCTGCGTATAGCAGCATATGCAATCCAAAGCTGCCGTTTAACACACAAAAACAACGAAGCTGCTTCAAAATCCCACTAAATCTTTCTAACTTTTCTCCTTTATCGAGAATTTTGACAGGTTCAGATATTGATCCTGACCTCCAAGCGAAATTGAATGCCGCGTGTAAGTTCTATATGCAGGCACTTCAGACTGTGGAGCATGAGCCTGAAGTAGCGTATCTACACTTGATTACGTCAGGGGAAATACTTGCAGCATTTTTCAAATATGAAAAGGAAGAAATATTAGATCAACAGATATTGGGCGTCCTAAATACTATTGAGAGTGAGCTTGAGAACGGAGAGAAGATATCTAGGCAACTTTTGAGTCGACTATTAGGCATTAAGAGCGGGTTTGTGAAGTCTCTCTGCTCGTTGGTTGATCGGAGTTTTTTTGAGTCTAGGGAGTCCGATGTAGAGTTTGGATTTTTTAAGGCTGATCTAATTGAGCGAAGTATCGGTGCAGCATACGATTTACGTAGCAAGTATGTTCACACTGGAGTCCCTTTTGGAAACTGGATTCAGCCTAGAGGTCATCACACTGATCTCCAGCTTGGTCGCCCCGTAGTTAGTGATAAGGACTTCTCAAAAATACTAGAGAAGGCACCAACGTTTCTAGGCTTAGAGCGTTTCATTCGATATTGTCTGTTAAATTTCATTGCATCAAATGGCTTTCCTGAGATCATGGAGTATCGAGACAATGCTTAACAAGCGCAATCACACGGAACAATTTTCCGCTGCGCTCCAAATTGTCCGGTGTTGCGTGCGTTATGCATAAAAAGGAAACGACATGGAATGGTTGATATTGCTGGCTCTTCTTGCCCTCGTAGTGCTAGTAATACTTACAAAACAAAGAGGTCTAACGGATGAATTCTCGTACGAGAAAAACGAGTCGTTATTTTCGCCCGCTGAAAGATCTTTCTTCGGTGTTCTAAGCCAAGCTGCCGAAGGTCAGGCGGTTGTTTTCGGAAAGGTGCGTGTAGCCGATATCATCTGCCCTTCCAAAGGCATGGGAAGAAGCAATTGGCAAAAGGCGTTCAATCGTATCTCTTCCAAGCACTTCGATTACGTTATTTGCTCTCCTGAAACCCTTTCCGTTTTGGCCGCAATTGAGTTAGATGATAAATCGCACTCCAAAGGAAAGCGTCAGGATCGCGATCGTTTTCTTGAAAGCGCATGTTCTGCTGCCGGGTTACCTTTACATCGTTTCAAAGCCGCAGCAACTTACAACATAAGCCAAGTGAGGGGTGCCCTTTTCGATCCACCAGATGACGCGTCGGAGGAACCTTCGTTGCCGGAAACACCTCAAGCCGAAGTGGAAGAAAGACAGGTGTGCCCAAAATGCTCTGCTCCACTCATCAAGAAGGTTGCGAGAAAGGGAGAACATGAGGGCGCTGAATTTCTCGCATGCAGCGCGTTTCCAAAATGTCGCTACATCGCAAAATCAATTGCATAACGAATCAATCAACTTCGCGCAAAAAGCGCGCTGAACTTGCACCACTTTAGTGAACACTTTACGCACATCCCTTTTCATATTCTTCGGGGGATTGGTAGCCCAGCGATGAGTGCAAACGCTCTCGATTATAGAATTCTATATATTTAATAATATGTGATACGGCGTCTATACAATGGGTTCTACCCCGTTTTGATGGATACCTTCTGATAACTCAGGAGGTGGCGGCATGCCAAAATACTTTTTCCCGCGATAGAAGAGTGTTACGAAGTTCTGGTCATTGAGTATTGACCGTTGGTGGGTTTTCCCTTTCAGCCATCGCGTTGTGCCCGGTTTCTGAAACGCCGTGGCCTACAGCGCTGTCATACAAGATTCATCGGGTTGTCACGATAGACCTCTAGCATCAGTGCTGATGTTAATGATCAGTCTTGGAGGCATACGTGAAAAATACCCATAAATTGGTGCTCGCTGCAGCACTGGCCTGGTCCAGCGTGCCAGCAATGGCGGAGCAATGCATTGAAGGTGGCACTGTCGATTCCCCGACGCTGACCTGCACCGCGGCAGACAGTGGCAATATTGACGATGACCGGAATAACCTGTCAGTGACCGTTGAAAGCGATGCGCAGATCGTCCGCACGGAAGGACGCCCGATGCAACTGGGCGGCTCGGATCAGTCGGTCGACAATCAGGGCCTGATCGAAAGCGGCGACGATGATGCGATCCGGGGCACAGGTGCTAACCTGACGGTCGACAATTCCGGCACGATCCGTGGCGGTGACCGGGGTATCCGCCTTCAGGACGATGCTGACAATTTCACCCTGATCAATCGGGAAAGCGGTGAGATCCTCGCGCGCAATCAGGCCGTCCGATTGGACAATGGCGACGAACTGGAAAACGCTAATATCACCAATTACGGCCTGATCGAAAGCACGGAAGGCCGCGCCATCCAGAGCCGCGGACCGGGCGGCACCGTGATTAACCACGGCACACTACGGGGCGGCGAGGAAGTGGTCGAAGCGCGTGAGGATTTCACCATTGAGAATCATGGCACCATTGCCCTCCGTGGGTTGGAATGGGACGCGACGACCCGCAGCTGGTCTATAGACGGCTCGATGGCGAC
>DDNV01000015.1:39128-42046 GCA_002341315.1 Cellvibrionales bacterium UBA2511 | reverse complement strand
GCGACCGACGACGAAGACGGTGTGCAGTTCGCCAGCGGGACGGCGGATAACCACGGTGTGATTCTCGGCACCGATGACGGGATCGACATCGACGAGGGGCGGGTGCACAACCATGCCACCGGTGTGATTGTCTCCACCGGGTCCGCGAGTGATTCAATGGATGGCGGCAGCGGCATCGATGTGGATACATTGTTCGAGCCCACACAGGGCGATGTCCGCCCCGCGGGCCCACTGACCATCATCAACGAAGGCTATATCGAAGGTGTCCGCGCCATCGGTACGGATGAGGCCAGCACCTCCGAAATCACCATCGAGAACAGCGGCACCCTGCGTGGCCGATCCGGCACCGCCATCCAGCTTGCCCCCGAACAGGGCGATAGCAGTCTGCTGGTCTCGGGCGACAGCAAGATCTTCGGCGATGTGTTCTTTGGTGCGGGTGACGACCTGCTAACCGTGGAGGGACTGACCTCGGGCCTGCTGATTAACGGCATCTTCGACGGCGGCGCAGGCAACAACAGCGTTTTTTTGAACGACTACCTGCTGTCCGACCTCCTCTCATTTGAGATCACCGACGATCTGATCAGTCTCTCCCTTGCAATCCTGAATAACGAGGTGCTTTCAGGGCAATTCATAAATTTCGCCACATGGACTTTTTCCTCTGATGGCCCCTTCTCCACCGAAGCGCTCGCAAGCCGGTTTGCGACTCCAGTGCCAACACCCGCGATACTGCCCCTTTTCCTCCTTGGGCTCGCCGGGCTCTGGGCCAGCCGAGCTCGTCTTTTGAAGTAGCCGTTGAGGCAGGGGCCTCTGCCCTCGAGCAAGAACCCCGGGTCCTGGTTGAACTTCAAAATATGGTTTTCGCAACCTGTTGAGTACGGTTTAACAAAGGGCCCGGCATCTATTCTGATTGGTGTAGAGTCCATGCCATCGGACTAGTTTATCGGCGCGCTGCGCCGATAAACCATTCACTCCGATCCACCTTGCCAGCTCCACAAAATAGAAGCGCATTTAAATGTACGCAGGTAATTCCCATATCAAGAGTTCACGCAGATAAAGATATTTTCCCGGTTTCTGAGTTTCGGGAGGGTGTCGCCACATTTGTAAAAGCAGGTCCATGAAACCTGCCATCCTATGGTGTTAACACAGGGAGGGTGTGGAGTTACTGTGCTAGTGGACGTTCGGGAATATGGGAGGATGCAAGAGCGGCTGGCGCTGCTGGGGGAGCTTTATAAAGCCGAAGAGCAGGTTGCCAGTGGGGAATGTATTTCTAATGAAGACGCAAAATCACGAGTTTTGAGCAGGCTGCTGACCGACTTCCCTGAAAGTGGGCGCATTGTTTCTGAGGTGGACGCTTTGCATTAGAAATTAGAATAAAAAAGCCCCGCGATGCGGGGCGGACTTCAAGATGAAGCAAGCTGTACTGCCCAGGGCTATCCCCTGGGCGAAACCCGAGTGGTTCCTGTTCAGCGTGCGGCGAGTTTGGCTCTCAGGCTCAGGGCCGCCAGGCCAATGCCCAACAGCAGCAAGGTACCAGGTGCGGGCACAGTGCTGCCGGGAGTTTGCTCAATCATAAAGGCATAATTGATGTATCCACCGCCAAAGCCGTTGTCTCTTACCCACGCGCTGGTGTCACCATTAATATCGTATATGCCGTTGTTGTTGGAATCTACCCGGTAGCTTTCGCCGAACAGGTCGACCCCGATATAGATCTGGTCAAGCCAGACCATGTTGTTGATGGCCAGGGGGTCGGCACTCACGGTAGAAATCGCGTAATTGCTATAGCTGCCACCAAACAGCAGGGCGGCAACTTCCTGGCCAGTGTAGGTTGGCGTTGTGAATTCACTCCAGCTCGGGCCGTCGGCATTGTAGGTATCCCAGCTGCCGACATAAATGGGTGCTGCGTACAGGGAGCCGCTGAATACCAGTGCACATATGGCTACGCACTTTCCCAGGAATTTTTTTGTAATCATGTTGTTCTCCAAATTTTACTGCCAGTTAGGTGGCCTTCGTTGCAGTGTCCAGACACTGCCAGGTGACGCCAACGTTTTGTAGTTTGTCTAACAAACAATCATAAGCATAAAGTGTGCCATATTTTTATCTTATTAAATTACAATAAGTTAATGGGGGCTTTGGGTGTAGATGCTGGCTGATTGTAAATTATATTGACAGTGCAACCGGGGAAGCACGTGGTGACCATATTTAGAAGGTGAAAGAATTGGTAACAACTGAGAATTGATTAAAGGGGGCAGTAAGACTTCAAATGGAAAGGAGTGCATAACAATTACTTGTTAACCATTTTTCATTTTCTATTTTCATCACTTAACATAATTCAGCTATGTTTGAACCATTGTCTCTTTTGGCTGCCTGCTTTTTTGGCTACTTGCGCTGATCAAGCAGTTTGGCTGCCAAGCAGCAAACGCCCATAAGGTTGGTCATATATAGCTTATTTCTTGCCTGTAACGCGACAGTGATATTTAGGGGGTATATGCTCAAGTTTCTGCGAATTTTTAGTTGGTTGCTGTTCACGTTTGGTGTCGTTGGGTTTCTGGCTGTCGCCCTGGGGTTTAAACCGGACATTGGCTCGGTAGCTTCGGCGCTCGGAATTCTTGGAATTCAGGTGATGTTTTCGGCGATGATTCTGTACGGATTCAGGCTGCACCGGCAGGGCAGAATTGGCCGTCATAACCTTGTTTACGGTAGCTGGGTTGTTATCGTCGCCCTTGTGATTATCGGTCAGGTCTGGATTAATATCAGTGACGTCAACTTTTAATAAAACGCAGTCCTGAAGTTAATGGGGTTCGGTTTAACGAGGTGGTGGAGATGCCTTCTGTCTCCCAGCCGTGGTTTTTACCCCCCCCCAACGTACAAAATCCGGATGTGTTGGAACTACAGCTATCGGGTGGGGCATGGGCGATTTC
>DDNV01000015.1:32935-38932 GCA_002341315.1 Cellvibrionales bacterium UBA2511 | reverse complement strand
CAGTTGTTACAGGCTTTATCCTGTTGTTTGTCTTGATTTTTTCTATTCATTCGGTTGCAGCTGACGGCATAAAGGAAGTGCTGAATCTGACCGAAAAGTATATCAAGCTGTGCCAGACAGATGACATCAAGCATGTCATGCCCAGTTTGGTAGCCGATGGCTTAAATAAACCTTCACGGGGTAGCACACCCACAAAAACCATCGACGATTGGGAGTTCGAAGTAGAAATTCCCGGTCAAGGATTCAAAATGTGGCTTGCTCATCAAAAGTCGGCCGGAATAGATCCCCCTTTTATTTGTAATATCAGCGCTTCATTGAAAAGCGGTGATACGCGAGATTTCAGCTTTATGAAATCTGATTTTTTACCGCTTATGGTTAACATTTTTGGTGCCCCGACCCGCACCGAAACGCACCCAAAAAGGTCTGAAATTTATCATGCACAATGGTGCCAAACACCCAAAGGCGGCATGGAGCTCAGGGCAGTAAATCCCCAGGTCAAAAGATGGGCTAATGCTGGACAGAGTGCTGATGTTGTTAATGTGTTCAGGATTGGCATAAGTTTGTGGCAGGGTAAAGATAAATATTGCCGATGACTTTCAACGCTGTTTTAAACGGGGAGTTTCCATTCAAGGCGGTACTGGACTTCCAGCCTTCAGCTTCGCTGTTATGCTGGCAAAACGATCATGGCGCTGAGGTCGTCAGGTTCCTTTACATTGTTGGGATTCCAGCATCAAAGAACTTTAATTAACTGTTTGATTTATAGTTGTATTTACATTTTGGCCTGGATTTTGCAAATGTCTTAAACTTGAATGTAGTAAAGTGACTATATATTTATCGTTGCACAATTAATATATTGAAAAAGAGGTACTAATAATGCGTGGTCAATACAAAAAAATTCTGTTCGGATTGGGCTTGGGAATGGCCATGTCGGTTGGTACTTTCAGTGTTCATGCGAGCCCCATTACCAGCGGGCTGTTCACTCCCGATGCGGTTGAAGACTACGAAGGCACGCCTGGCGGTCGAACCGTTTTAACCACGTTGTTTGGCGGAGACGTGAGTGTTGTTGATGGGTCAGTAAATCATCGGTCGGTTGACGCGGGTGACTGGATTGACTTCAGGTCATCAAGTGCGATTGTCCCGAATTCAGGCTCACGCTTTGGTGTTGGGTATGGCTTCGGTAGCTATTCCCTGGATTTTTCTGGACTGGGTGGGATTTTCGGATTCAGTGGCTGGTTCAGTGCTGCCGGTGCCGGTTCGGAGTTTATCGAGTTTTTTGGTCTTGCCGCGGAATCGCTGGATATCGTTTCCAGGCCCAACGGTTTTGGCCCGGGTGATGGCACTATGGAGTTTGTGAGCGTGCTGTCTACGGTTGCTATTGGGTCAATCACCATTTCCGGGTCAGAGATTGCATCGGACGATCTGGCCTATACAACATCCCGGGCTACCGGTCAGATACCAGTCCCCGGTACTCTGTTGCTGGTTGGTCTGGGCCTGGCTGGCCTCGGTCTGCAGCGTCGTAGACGTGCTCTGGCCTGATTGCCAGCAGTCCCATTTGCTGTTCGGATCTAATGAATCAGCAACGTGAGTGACAGGCTCGTCTGATTAAAAATAGTTGTGGGCCAAGCTTCTCTAATTTACGGAAGCCTGGCCCACATTTTTATGTGTGATATTTTTTATAGGCTCGGCTTGCATGGCTTACCACCTGTTTCATTGTGGTAATTCAGTTCGTTTCATGTGGTTTGAGTCCCTTTCTTTATCGACTTCATTGATTGCCTGACGATATTTTTTTGTGGATTGGTCATTGGCCGCTCCATAGATTCCTGTCTAGTTCTTTCGAAAATGGCGGTGCCTGAAAGCAGAATTTTACGTAAGCTGTTCGCAGTGAGCATCTGCATGAAAAATCCTGTTTCTCGGATGTTGCAATCCTGTCGTTCCTGAACCATTCAATACGTTAGCTGTAGTTAGTTATGGTGCGTTAAATATGTTTAAGCGATTGCGCAACTGGCTGGAAAGTCGGCGCGTTAAAAAAATGGGTTTTACCGCCGCGCAATGGGAGGCCGCTATTGCCGGCTGGCCAGTGATGCACCGTTTCCATGGGCCCGAGCGCGATGCTCTGCGCGATATGACCTTTCGGTTTCTCGCGCGTAAAACGTTCGTTCCCGGCGGTGAGTTCCAGTTCACCGATGCCATGTGTCTGAAACTCGCGACAATGGCCTGTGTGCCCGTTCTACATCTCGGCCTGGACTGGTATGGCCGCTGGCAGACGGTGATTCTCTACGAAGAAGATTTTGTGCCGAACCGCCCCCATCGCACTGATGATGGCGTGGTTCATGCCAGAGGTCCCGGCCTGAGCGGCGAAGCCTGGTACCGTGGTCCGGTGATTTTATCGTGGCAGTCGATCTGCGACAGCGGCGCGGATACGCGTCACGATAAGGCCGCTAACGTGGTGATCCACGAGTTGGCGCACAAACTCGATATGTTGCGCGACGGTGCGAATGGTGCGCCGCCAATGCATCCCGACATGCGCCCTGGCGAGTGGCACGATATTTTTACGGCGGCGTGGGATCGATTGCAAAATGACCAGCAACATCACCGATCACTGCCCCTCGATGACTATGCGCTGACCAGTCCGGCTGAATTCTTTGCGGTGTGCAGTGAAGCATTTTTCGAGACGCCGGAAACCATGAAGGCAGCGATGCCCGAAGTCTATCGGCTGTTGTGCCAGTTTTATCGCCAGCAACCGGTGCCGCTGGCAATCTCTGGTATGTAGCTCATGTAACCCATTCCGGTCCTTTCGGCTTTTGGCCAAAATTGCTCGCCTGCGCCCCATCTTTTCCAGTGTTGTAGACTCTATTACTGCAGTTTGAATGCAAAGCTCCGCACACAAAACCAGATAACAGCTTCGTCTTTATGCTGAACAGCTTGCGTTGCGGGCTGGTGTGATTGAGATGTTACCCCTGTCGCATCAGGCTCAACCAGACGATGCCACTCAGCACCACAGCTCCGCCCAGCAACTGAATCGGCGCCAGTGTCTGGCCCAGAATCAGAAAACCCAGCAGCAGGGAGGCGACCGGTTCCAGATTCATTACCGGGGCGTTGCGGGCCATGTTCAGGCGCGGCACCAACACAAACAACATAGTGGATGCAGTCCCATACAGGGCCGCCAGACTGGCCAGCCCGACCCAGCCTGCCTGACTTTGGGGCAAGTTCAACCCACCAGGCACGAGGCCCAGCACGCCACCGAGGGCCATTAACACCAGCACTGTCATCATGGTGAACACACTGCGTATCGCACCGGGCAGCTGGGATAGCCGGTTCTCGGTTACCCAGATGGCAACAGCAAAGAACAACGCAGCCGATTCAGCCAGTATCACGCCCGGCAGCCAATCCGGCCCCATTGCGGCAGGATCTGCCAGCCATGTGCCCAGGTCCAGCACCATGACCAGACCGATCAAAATGATCGTCATGATCAGGGTCAGGCTTAGAGTCGGTTGACGACCGCCTAATAGCCACGTCAACAAGGTATACAGAATGGGCCAGGTGTTCACCAGCAAGAGGGCCACGGCCACCGGAATGCGTGCTACCGCCGAATAGAGACACAGGCTTTGCCCGGCAATCATGATACCGAGCAAGCACTGCCAGTGCCGCTTACCAGTAGGAATGCTGAGCCTGTGTTTTTGTGCAAGCACCAGCGTCAGCATCATCAGAAAGGCAATGCTGCCGCGTGTCAGAATGGCCAGCAACACGCCGGTACCGTCGTCAAAGGCCACCCGGGCCGCGACATGATTGGCGGCAAACAGGAAGGACCCGGCAACCAAAATGGCAATGGCCAGCGGTCGGGCCAGATGTTGGGAGGCGTTTGGCATGGTTTGACGTTCACTCGAGGTTCAAATCGGCTAGCCTATCAACTTAAACCCAGGATCGGAATCGAGCTGACAGCGTTAATTCTTTACTAGACCCCTTTAAGGAGATTTCAAAAAAGTGGGGGTAGCCAGAGACGCTTGAATAAATTGTTGAGTAACTTGCCCCACTAATCTGTAATACAACTATGAATGATCCACTTTATTTAGTCATTGACCAGGGGGGGCAGAGTAGCCGCGCACTGGTATTTGATGCTCAGGGCACCACTACATTTTTGCTCCGGCGCGCTGTGGCGACACGGTTTATTGCGGGAAACCGGGTGGAGCAGGTGCCAGCGGATGTGGTGAATTCCATTCGCGAGTTGCTGGATGAAGTCGCCGCCAGGCTGGGGCCGGATCTGCAATGCTTGCAGTCCGCTGCACTGGTTACCCAGCGCTCCAGTCTGGTGTGCTGGCATCGGCAAACCGGTAGGCCGTTGTCTCAGGTCATCAGCTGGCAGGATACCCGCGCTGCCGCGTATCTGGCCGATATCAAACTCGACCCGGCAACCATAGCCGATCTCACGGGGCTGCGCCCCAATGCCCACTATGGGGCCAGCAAGTTGCGCTGGTGTATGGAACATATTCCTGCAGTAAGCGAGGCAATGGATACCGATCAGTTGCTTTGCGGGCCACTGGCAAGTTATCTGCTGTCTGCCATTACCCGGGAGCACTCGGTGGCAGTAGACCCCGGTAATGCCCAGCGCACCCTGTTGTGGAATATTCATCATGGTGACTGGGATGAAACCCTGTTGCGCCAGTTTGCTATTCCCCGCAGTGTGCTACCTCCGGTTTGTTTCACGCAATTGGATTTCGGGGACCTCGGTCTGGGTGGCAAAGCAGTGCCATTGGCGCTGATGAATGGCGATCAGAATGCTGCATTTTTTGGTGTTGGCCCGCTGGAACCCGATCGTCTTTATGTCAATGCGGGCACCGGGGCATTTATCGCCATGCCGTGGCCAGCCGATGATCCGGCACCGGCGGGCCTACTGAAAACTCTCGTCTATCAGTCTGCCCGGCAACGTCTGTTTGTTGCCGAAGGCACGGTGAATGGTGCGGCCAGTGCCCTCGATAGCATCAGCGCCGAGTTGGGCATTGAGCACTATCAAAGCTATCTGGCAGATTGGTGTGATAGTGAACAGAACATCCCGCTGTTTCTGAATGGGGTAGGTGGGTTGGGTGCCCCCTGGTGGCAGAGTGATTTTCAAAGCCGGTTTATCGGAGAGGGTTCGGCGGCGGGCAAGTTAGTCGCCGTCCTGGAGAGCGTGGTGTTTTTGCTGATGGTGAACCTGATTCGTCTTCGTGAAAATCGCGGTCCTGTGGGAGAGATGGTGGTCGGTGGCGGCCTGTCTATGGTCGACGGCTTTTGTCAGCGGTTGGCGGATCTTTCCGGGCTGACGGTGTTGCGCAGTAGCGAAACGGAAAGTACCGCAAGAGGCGCGGCTTTTTTGCTGGCAGGCCAGCCGGAAGATTGGTTGTCGGCATTTGTGCGTTTCGAGCCCCAACTTGATGAGGACTTAAAGCAGCGTTACACGGACTGGCTTAAAGCCATGGCGGATGCTACGGCAATGTCTGTCTGACTGGGACTGGCGTCAGGATTGCTTTTCAGCGGGCGGCAGGGGTAACTGGCGGGTGTCACCGCGCCGCCCGGCACTGGCTGGCCCCAGTTGTTTCTCGATCCGTTCCAGGACTTTTTCGGCGGTGGCGCGGTAGCCAGTGAGTTTGCCGCCATAGATCGCCAGATAGTGCGAATTTTCCACAAACTCCACTTCTCGGCTGCGATGGTGAAATCCTTTAGTGGCTTTTGGCAGCACCCGGAGCCCCGCCATTTCGTCGCAAACCTGGCCATCATAGTCAGGGAAATAATGCTTCAAAATACCTAACAGGTAGTCTCTTTCTGCCGCTGTGGGCAGTACCTGATCCGGGTCGCCGTCAAAGCCGGTTTCGGTGGTGCCGAGCAGTGTAGTGTTATACCAGGGCAATACAAATACAGCGCGACCATCGCTGGGGAATTCCAGATAAAAACAGCGGTCGCTGATTTTCCTGTCCAGCAACAGGTGCGTTCCCTGTACGAGATCCACGTCGAGATGACCGGGTT
>DDNV01000015.1:30093-32798 GCA_002341315.1 Cellvibrionales bacterium UBA2511 | reverse complement strand
TGACCGGGTTCCGGTGTTATCCGCCGGGCCATCTGGTTGGCCCAGGGGCCAGCGGCATTCACTAGAAAACGACAATGGACAATCCTTTCCCCCGACGCCGTTTTCATCAGGACCCGGTAACCCTCTGGCGTGCTTTCGGCAGCGATGACCTCGGCCGGGCTGCCAACCTCGGCCCCCAGCGATTCGGCAGATTGAATGACTGCGCTGGTGAGTTTGGCATCATCGGTCTGGGCGTCGCGGTAGCGATACACTTTTTTCAACCCGGTTGTTTTCAACCCTGCGAGTTCGGGCCATTCAGCCGGTGGGACTACGTTAAACCGGGCATCGGTGTGGCAGCCTGACAGGAGCCAGTAGAGCGTCAGGCCGGCACGAAGTTGCCAGGAACGCAAGCGCGATCCTTCATAAAGGGGGATGTAGAACCAGTTGCCATAAACCAGCTGCGGAGCCAGCGATAACAGGCGTGTGCGCTCCCGCAGGCTTTCCCGCACCAGCGAGAACTCCCAGCTCTGCAGGTAGCGCAGACCGCCGTGAATCAGTTTGCTGGATTTGCTGGAGGTGCCTGAGCCCCAGCTGTTTTTTTCCAGTACCAGGCAATTGTAGCCAGCGGCCTGTGCGGCCTGTACCACCCCGGCGCCCATAATGCCGCCGCCGATCACCACCACATCGAAGTGGTTGCCCGGATGGGGTTCGCTGGGGTTGTTGTCGGCCACTGTCAGAGGGCCCGGTGGGCGAGATTGGTAATCATGCTGCCGATATCAAAGGTTTCCACCATATCGGCACCGCGGTTGAACCAGTCGATGGCCTGATCGGGGTCTTCCACCTCGTAGACCACCACAGTGCTTTGCAGTTCGTCCAGCGTGGCCCCTTCCGGCACCTTGTCGGTGTCGCAGAAAATAAATTCAGGTTGGATGTCGGTGATCCATGGCCCCTGTCTGTCCTGCCAATCCTTGAGTACCACGCCGAGCCGGGGAAACTGCTGTTCGTGGGCATACTGGATAAATTCGTCACTGAAGCTGATCAGTACGCACTGCCCGATAACCGGATCAAGTATTTCGGTGACAATGCGATAGGCATTTTCGATGCCGACAGTCTCCAACCCGGTGCGTTTCAGCTCGATAAAAGCCGTGACATCGGGATGCTCTGACAGTAATCCGACCAGTGCTGAGAGAGGTGTGATGTGCTCGCTGGCGAACGCCTGGCCCAGCCGCTCCGGTTCGTTGGCCGGGTATTGGCACAGTTCATCCAGCGTCAACAGATGAATGGCATTTTCCACACCGCTGATACGGGTCATGAGGGTGTCGTGGTAAAGCACCGGTTGTTGGTCGGCGCTGAAGAGAATATCGGTCTCGATAAATTTTGCCCGGGCTTCAATCGCTTTGCTCATGCCGAGCAGGGTATTCTCCGGGTAGTGTCTGGGGTAGCCCCGGTGGGCGACCAGTCGCTTCGCTATCATGATGCTATCCTGTCGTGCGCCTATCTCTTTATCCTAGAGCAGGGCAGGGGTAACGACAATCGCTATCGGGGTTGATGATGGTTGTTCAGCCGAGTTTTTTCTCACCGGCATCAACGGATTGCAGGATCAGCGTGTTGATGGTCATGGGGCCGACACCACCCGGTACCGGGGTGAGGGCGGCAGCGCGATCGTGCAGGGGTGCCAGTTCGATATCGCCGACACCGCCGGGATGGTAACCGGCATCCACTACCACTGCGCCATCCCTGATCCAGTCGGCCTTGATAAATTCGGGTTTCCCCACTGCGCCGACCACCAGATCGGCACCACTGATAATTGCCGGTAAATTTTCTGTGCGGGAGTGGCAGATCGTCACTGTGGCATTGGCATTGAGCAACATCATGGCCATGGGTTTGCCGAGAATCGGGCTGCGGCCGACGACGACGGTGTGCTTGCCTGCCAGGGGGATATTGTAGGCAGCCAGTAGACGCATGATGCCCTGGGGTGTGGCAGAGCCATAGGCGAATTCACCCATGGCCATGCGGCCAAAACCGAGGCAGGTGACACCGTCCACGTCCTTTTCCAGGGCTATGCTGTCAAAACAGAGACGCTCGTCAACTTGTTCCGGTACCGGGTGTTGCAACAAAATGCCATGACAGTTGGGGTTGGTGTTAAGCTCCTGAATTTTGGCCAGTAGCTGTTCGGTGGTGGTGGAGTCGGGCATTTCTACCGCGATGGATTCCATGCCCACGCGCTTGCAGGCATTCTGCTTCATTTTCACATAGGTGGCTGATGCCGGGTCGCCGCCCACCAGAATGGTGGCGAGAATCGGTGCCTGGCCACCACTTTTCTGTTTCAGTCGCGCCACCCGTTCGCTCAGTTCGGCCTCGGTCTGTTGGGCGATGGCTTTGCCATCGAGAATGATTGCTGCCATGGTGGGTATGACTCCTGAGTCCGGGTATAAAGCCACGCATTTTCGCACTTCGCCTCTTGTCTGTGAAGCGAATAACCGGTGGAACCGATCCGGCTTTTTGATTGACGAAGCGGGTTGGCGTCAGTATTATGCGCTGCTCTCGAAATGAGGGTTCAGTGTGATAACGGGGAATAGCGCAGTCTGGTAGCGCGCCTGCTTTGGGAGCAGGATGTCGGGGGTTCGAATCCCTCTTCCCCGACCACCCTCATCTTCGGAAACTGTTGTAAACTGCTTGTTGAGCGCCCGTAGCTCAGCTGGATAGAGCAACGGCCTTCTAAGCCG
>DDNV01000015.1:25628-29987 GCA_002341315.1 Cellvibrionales bacterium UBA2511 | reverse complement strand
GGATAGAGCAACGGCCTTCTAAGCCGTAGGTCGCAGGTTCGAATCCTGCCGGGCGTGCCATCCAGTTCTGGCGCAATAGACAGCAAGTAATACAATGGTGGCTGTAGCTCAGTTGGTAGAGCACAGGATTGTGATTCCTGTGGTCGCGGGTTCGATCCCCGTCAGCCACCCCATCTTCCAGAAGGCGGTCCACTAGGGCCGCCTTTTTCATTGGTTTTGTTCCACCCTGATGTAGTGCCTACTACATTTCGCAACCGGAAGGGCTCTTACGTGACAGCCCTTATGCGTCCACTGGCGCCTGCAAAGAAAGCAAAGGAGTTTTTGGACTCGCAACTGTCTGATGTCAGCTAGGAGACTCAATTCTTTGAGCCAGTTATTGATGTTTGCAGCAAGACAACGGGGTTGCCGTTGTAAAAAGGCGATCCGGATAGAGTAAAACTCAAGACCTAGGCATTACCAGATTCTACCAATTCCTGAATGTTTTCTGCCAAGCGTCTACGAGCCAGTGAGGTTCGGAGTCGCATGGTCAGCATATCGCCACTAACCTTCGTGCTATTACCAAAAGAGATGTAGACGCTATATCTAGATACGCAATAATAAAGCTTCAAGATTCGGGGGTCGTTGCTCTGAATGCCGGGATCTTGCAGGACTGCTCATGCTATGGGTGAGTAGTCTTGGTGTAATCATCGTGAATCCGAGTATCCACAGTAGCTTTGATAGTTGGAGAGGAAGGCAGGTACATCTATCAGGTAATACTACAATACAGGGTTTTTTAGGCAACCCCACTCTGCTAAATGATTGCTTGGTGTGTCGTCTTTTTGTTGTTGAACCAAATAAAGATGAAACAGTGGTGTTGCCGGATTGTTGCCCGTGCGGGAATAGCGTGAATATCCGCATTCCGAGAATGGATGAGTTTTCCCTGAATTACTGGGGCAGCTTAACGATCAGTTTGACTGGTGCAGTGAGAGATGCGGTAGTTTGCTACGCCATTGGGTGATCCTGTGGCGAAGTAATGCGGGCCGGTTTAAGGCGGAGAATGTGCTGATTTAAAGAGCCTTCTCTATTCGTCGGCCAGCGGACACCGGATATTTATCAGGTGATAAGTATGATCCGGCACTACCTGTGGAGTATTAGTAATGATGCAAAAAGCTGTTTTAGTAAATGATTTCCAAGGTAGAGAGTTTTTTATTGATGACCTGAAAAATATCTTCAGGAAAAGAAAATTTTTTCTCAGATGTCAATCAATAGTTCCCGTCTCTGAAAGATCAAAGGGAAGCACGTCGTATGAAATCCTGATTGGTTTTGACAAAACATCTTTCACTGATGTCATGAATGTTTCTGATCTTGTTGAAAATCTGGAATTTATGGGAAGATCCGTTTTGATGGATCATTTGGTGATGAGCGGCGTGGTGAACGCTAGTATCATTGAGTACTTCTGTACGGACGAATATTCCAGGCTTCATCTTAATCTCTCCGGCCACAGCATAAACAAATCCTATTTCATGGCGCGAATTTTACGTCTTTTGCGCTGTGGCGTTCTCCCTCCTAACCGAATTTGTTTTGAGTTGACTGAAACTGCAAAAATAGATGATTTGCAAAAAACAGCAACATTTTTACATCAGGCGAAGGAGTTGGGTTGTAGCTTTGCCCTGGACGATTTTGGGAAGGGGTTTTCCTCGCTTGATTATGTGGTTAATTTACCAATTGATACTATTAAAATCGACGGTAGTATTATCAAACATGTGGCAACCAATTCCCGTGCCAGAGCTGCTTTGAAGTCGATAGTAGCTCTGGCATCTGAAGTTGGTGCCGACACCGTCGCCGAGTGTGTGGAAAACCTTAAGCAATTTTATGTTGTGAAGGAAATGGGTGTCGATTTTATTCAGGGTGCTTTGGTTGGTATGCCAAAGCCTTTTTATGGCTCTTACTATTCGAAAAAAACCTACACTGTATAAAAATTTTTTGTGGTTTTCTGTATAGGATAGGTAGTCCTGCGTGCTTGCTGATTCGGCCCATTCAGTCACACGATCCCCCAGTAAATAGTCCGCTCAAGTCATCTTTTTAATGCCACTTATTCCCTGGCGACGCTTTATTTTTATTTGATGCGTGGTCTTTGAATTAAGGCTGTTTTTCGTGGTGAGTGCTTTCTTATTAATTCTTGCTGACTTTCGGGTTATGCCTAAAGGAGAAATAGACCTGCTGCTTCATGTTATTTATTGTGAATTTGCTGTTTTTGGTCTGATAAATTTTATGTTGGTGACTAAGACGTGAATAGGGCGATCAGCGTTTCATTTAAATCCAGCCGACCTCCTGATGTGTTGAATAACTGCCTGGTGTGCAGAGGTAGGCATTTTTATATTGAACCGGATGAAGAAGAAGTTCGGATGTTGATGGGTTGTTATTGTTGTGGGAACCGAGTGGGTATGCCCATTGGTAATATTTCAGGATTTTCCCTGGAGCAATGGGAGAACCCTGCTAAGAGAAGATGGATGTACGACAGTCTGGCACCTCTCTATGGGTTGTGGAATCAATCAAATGAGTAATTTTAATCCGTTTGCATCCGGGGATAGGCTTTGCCGGGAAGAGGAGATGAAACCATGTTGTGCATCCCTGTTCGCCTTTGTTGATTAACGATGATGTCTAGGGAAGATGAGGTGAATGAGTATGCAAGCCTTGGAAAATAAGTTCAGAAAAAACGAGTCTTTTGCGAGGGGATTCCTGGAAGGTTTATTTGGTCTCCCGGGATCTCAATATGCTGCCTGCAGCAGTAGTCTCCGCCATGCGCTGCATTGGCTCGATGGTTGGGTTGAAGGTAGCAGCCTGCGAGTGGGCGGTGGTAGTCAACTGCCGAATTGGTTATTTAACGAAGATGAGAATGCAGCGTAAGTCTCTGGTTGTTTATTTGCGGCTGATGGAAAATCTTTGCTGCTGAAAAAGATCGGGCTATTTCAGAAGACCTCAATCCTGTTATGTAACGGATAGTCCGATTACTGTCCCAGAATGTGGTTGGAGGATCAACTCCACGCTTTCAATATTGCTGTGCCGGTTCCGGTGCGGTTCACAAGCCACCCCATACTTCAGAAGACCGTCCAGTCGGTCCGCTTTTTTTTGTCCCGCCTCTTCGTCCCTGTCCGGGTTGCCCTCCTGTAACCGCAGGTGCTTCTGCAGGGCTGCATAACGTCTGCTGGCAACTGAGCAGCAATAGTTTGCTGACCAGTCTGTGCATTTCCTGCTGGGCGGTTTCTTCTTCTGCGCCGGGAGGGCTCTCACAGCACCAATGCAGGCATTCCTGGCCGGACTCGGCATCGACTATGCGAAGGCACGGGCGACCCTCTTTGAGGTGAGTGTGGATGAGATACCCCATATTCTGACCCTCCGCATAAAACCTAATAATAACCATTCTCATTTATAGTAGGCGGGTGTCGAAAGTCCGTCAAGCCTGTCTTTTCACTGGATTAATGTGCGTGGAGCGGGAGTTGGTCTGCAGATGGCAACCTTTGCCGCTGAAGTTGACTGTGATCAGGCCAAGCTTGAGGGCTAAGCTGTTAGAATGACAAACAAAATCGTTGCCCGATGACAAAGAGAGTACTATTTTAGGAGATGAGATCACACAAAGCTTGGTTTGTCCCGAGGTTAAGGAATCGCTTTTAATGGACGTTTTGTCCCGAAAGAAATTATGGATTGTGATCTTCTACGCCGTTATCGGCACAGGTTGGATACTGGGCAGCGACTTGCTGCTGTTCCATCTTTTCGGTGATATTCAAACCACGTTTTTAGGCAGCACGCTCAAGGGACTTTTATTTGTTGCGCTGATGTCATTACTGCTCTATTTCCTATTATACCGACTTGAATATTCTGAGAAACGTGCGCAACAGGCTGAAATTGCCTCCGAATTACAGTTTTTTACCCTGCCGGATTTTTTTGGTGCCATTCCCGTTATTGTCTATGTGCTGGAAGGAACGCCAGTGGATCGCAGGGCGATATGGGTGAGCCACAATATTGAGAAAATATTGCACTATTCGGTAAAAGATGTGCTGACCGATGGGTGGTGGGAGCGGCATTTGCACCCTGATGACCGGGAGCAAAGTGTAATACAGGCCGAGGATATACTCCGAAAGGGTGGAGGAACTCATGAATATCGATTCCGCCATGCGGATGGTTCCTATATTTTTGTTAAGGATGAATTGCACCAACTTGCTGCATCATCAGGTACCCGTTTTATCGGCGTATGGACCGATATTAGCCAGCGATACCAACTGGAACAAAATGCAATTCAATACGCAGGGCAGTTGGAACAGGCAATGTTCCAGACGGTCGATGCCGTCGCCAAGTTGACGGAGCTCAGAGACCCCTATAGGT
>DDNV01000015.1:17074-25499 GCA_002341315.1 Cellvibrionales bacterium UBA2511 | reverse complement strand
GCGATTGCGGCTGAAATGGGATTTGATGAAAGGTATCAGGAGGGGTTGCACATTGCCGGGTTGCTGCACGACATTGGTAAAATCGGTGTGCCTTCCGAAATTCTGGTTAAGCCCGCGAGGTTGAGCGCTGGGGAGTATGCTTTAGTGAAGGAGCACACCGAGTTCGGTTACCAGGTATTAAGAAATGTCGATTTCCCCTGGCCGGTGGCTGACATCGCCAGGCAACATCACGAACGAATCGACGGCAGTGGTTATCCTTTAGGGTTGAAGGGAGACCAAATCACCATGGAAGCCAGGATAGTTGCCATTGCCGATGTGGTGGAATCGATGGCCTCCCACCGCCCCTATCGTCCGGGGTTGGGCATTGATGTGGCGCTGGCTGAAATTGAGTCAAATATCGGCAAGCTGTATGACATTGACGCGGCCTCTGCCTGTCTGAGGTTGTTTAGGGACAAAGGCTATCCACTTACTTGATTTAGGTCGTTGTGTGGTCTTGTGCATTCGAGGGAGCATATCCGTCCTACCCACTGCGCTTTCCGAAACAATTGGGTCAGGTTTTAATAAATTGCCTTATTCGTGCAGCTGGCGCTATATTTAGACGAATAGTCCCATGAATTCGAACTGACAATAATAAAATTTATTTTGTTGTTCCGTTTTCTGAAACATTGAAAAACTAACAAATAACCCGCCTGTTTTTGGAATTTTGCGTAGGGAAATGCTAATGACCGATACAACGATACGTTTCTTCTCCTGGAGTCAAAAGCACGGCAGTCAATTTCGGTGGCTAATGATCCCGGTGATCCTGGGGTTAATGTTCGGGGTTTTTGCTCTGGTCTATGCTACTGGCGGTATCAAGTACGTCTTTTCCCACTCCATGTATATACCTGTATTGCTTGGCGGCCTGGTGTTCGGGGTTACTGGAGGCATCTTAGTTGGCCTTCTGGGGGGTGTTGTGCTCGGTCCCATGATGCCCATTGATACGGTTACCGGTGAAATGCAATTGACGATCAACTGGTTGTATCGAATGGGTTTTTTTGTGTTGATCGGGGCTTTCGCTGGCGTTGCCAGCGATGGTATCCGCCAATATATAAGGCATTTATATTGGGTGTCACGTCATGATGAGCACTCGGGCCTACCCAATCACCGGGCCCTTAATGATGTACTGGCCAAACCGCATAACGAACCGACTGTTCTGGCATTGGTGCTGGTATCTGTAGAAAATATTTCCGAGCTAAAAGTGGCTTTTGGGCCCCAGGTCGCTCACACGGTCATTCGTCAACTGGCTGATTATAGTTATGGGATTTTGTTCGGATTGCAGTTGGTGTGTCGAACAGGTTCCCAGGATTTCTGCTTTCTGGTGGCCACCCATGATAGTGGTCGACTTAATAAAGAATTGCAGCAGTTGATTGGTATTTACCAAGAGCCAGTGTATTACCAGGAAATCCCCCTTCATGTTGATATCAAAATTGCAGTGGTCGGCGTGGAGAATGGTAATCTGGCGGAAGCCTGTCTTCAGCGGGCCGAGTCGACGTTATTGTTAGCGCGGGAAACAGGTCAGCATCTGGCTAGCTATGCGAGTGATAACGAGGCGGACATTAATGACACTATCCATCTGCTGGGCGAATTGAAGCAGGCGCTGGAGACTGGCCAGCTGGAAATGTATTACCAACCCAAAGTCTGCGCTCGGGATGGGTATGTGGAAAGTGTGGAGGCGCTTATTCGCTGGCATCATCCGGAAATGGGCAGTATTCCACCCGGCAAATTTATTCCGAGGGCCGAGAAGAGCACGCTGATCAACCAGTTGACTGACTATGCCCTGGATGCCAGCCTGGCTCAGCTGGTGCGTTGGCGTGAGGCGGGTATAGAGCTGTGTATGGCTGTCAATGTGTCTGCCGGAGATCTGGTGGATCCCGAGTTTGCTGCTCGAGTGACAAGTATGTTGGAAAAACACGGTGTTCCAGGTCAATTGTTGGAGCTGGAGATTACGGAGGGCAGTTTGATTTTTGATGCCAACCAAAGCATCAATGAACTGACAAGCCTTTCTGGGGCGAATGTCTCCATTGCCATTGATGACTTCGGTACCGGTTATTCGTCCCTGAAGTACCTTCATGCGCTACCGGCATCGGTGCTTAAGGTAGATCAGAGCTTTATTTTTGCATTGCCGGATGATGAGAGTGCCGCAAGCATTGTGGAAATGGCCAGACCCCTTGCCAGCAGATTGGGTATGCGAATCGTAGCGGAAGGGGTGGAAACCCTGGAGGCCCTGGATTTTCTGGTGGCGCAGGATTTTGATCTTTTGCAGGGTTATCTCATAGCCGCCCCGATGGCTGCCGAGGACTTTACCCGCTGGTACCTGGATTTACCAACCCCAGGCTATTGGCATCCCAGCCGCTGAGCCGAATGGGGTTTTTCCAGTATTTCTCCGCAAGATCAAGCAAGTCAGGGTTTTTTCAACGCTTCGGCGAACAGTGCGCCGAGGGTACCGGTTTTGGCGGGCTGCCCGGGTTTTTTGGGCGTCTGCTTGTTTGTGCCGTTGTTGCGTTGTGGAGGTTGACGTGGCTTTTCTGGCAATGCTTTGTTCTTTGTCGGTTCGTCGCCCAGCCGCATGGTCAGGGCAATGCGCTTGCGTGGAATGTCTACTTCCAGTACTTTCACTCGCACGATATCACCGGCCTTGACGACCTCTCTTGGGTCTTTGACGAATTTATCCGCCAGTGCCGAGATGTGTACGAGGCCATCCTGGTGTACGCCAATATCCACAAATGCACCGAAGCTGGTAATGTTGGTGGCCGTACCCTCCAGCGTCATGCCGGGTTGTAGATCCTTCAGCGTTTCAACGCCGTCCTTGAAAGTGGCAGTCCTGAATTCCGGACGTGGATCGCGGCCGGGTTTGTCCAGTTCGCTGAGAATATCCGTGATGGTGGGCAGGCCAAATCGCTCGTCCACATAGTTGTTTGCAGGGATACTTCGCAGGATGGTGGCGTCGCCGATCAGCGACTGGATGGGTTTGCCCAGATCTTTGGCCATGCGCGACACCAGCGGGTAACTTTCCGGGTGAACAGCGGAGGCATCCAATGGGTTGTCACCATTGGCTATACGCAAAAAACCGGCTGCCTGTTCGAAGGTTTTGTCGCCCAGCCGCGGTACTTTTTTAAGTGCGGAACGGTTTTTGAAGGGGCCATTCTCGTCCCTGAAAGCCACGATATTGTCGGCGATGGTCTGGTTCAGGCCCGCCACCCGGTTGAGCAGTGCTACGGAGGCGGTGTTTACCTCCACACCGACGGCGTTTACACAATCCTCCACCACGGCATTTAGGCTGCGGGAGAGTTCAACCTGACTGACGTCGTGCTGGTATTGTCCGACACCAATGGATTTCGGATCGATTTTTACCAGCTCTGCCAGCGGGTCCTGCAGTCGCCTGGCAATGGAAATGGCACCACGGATGGTGACGTCCAGCTGGGGGAACTCGCGTGCGGCAAGCTCGGAGGCTGAATACACGGAGGCGCCGGATTCGTTTACCACCACCGCCTGGGTGGCGAGCTCCGGGTGATTTTTCAGCATTTCCCTGACAAAGCGTTCGGTCTCCCGGCTGGCCGTGCCATTGCCGATGGCGATCAATGCGATCTGGTGTTTTTGGCAGTATGCCAGCAGCTTGGCTTCTGCTTCCCGGGTTTTGTTCTGCGGCGGGGTCGGGAAAATGGCATCGTGATCCATGACTTTCCCTGTGCTGTCCACCACCGCCACCTTGACGCCTGTTCGCAGCCCGGGATCCAGCCCGATGGTGGCCTTTTGGCCCGCCGGTGCTGCCAGTAGCAGATCTTTGATGTTGGTGGCAAACACACCGATGGCATCGGCTTCGGCCCGTTGCCGAAGTTCTGCCAGCAGGTCGGTTTCGATATGCACATGCAACTTGACTTTCCAGGTCCAGCGCACCACTTCGGCCAGCCAGTCATCGGCGGGGCGACCTCTGTGCTCAATATTGAAATGGCGGACAACTGTGGTTTCGCAAGGGTGCTGATTAGTGGCATCAACGGCAAGGTCTACCTTGATTGACAGAATGCCTTCACGGCGGCCACGGAACATGGCCAGCGCACGGTGTGAGGGGGTATTTTTCAGGGACTCAATGTGTTCGAAGTAGTCGCGGAATTTTTCGCCCTCCTGTTCCTTGCCAGTTATTAAAGTGGTTGTCAGCAATGCTTCATCGGCGAGCTGTTGGCGCAGTCTGCCGATCAGGTCGGCATCCTCGCTGAACCGTTCCATCAGAATATATTTGGCGCCATCCAGTGCGGCTTTGCTGTCCGCTATACCCAGTTCCGCGTTGATATAGACCTGCGCCTGTTGCTCAGGATTCAGCTCGGGGTCGTTGAGCAGTGCGTCTGCCAGGGGTTCCAGTCCGGCTTCAATCGCAATCTGCCCTTTGGTTCGACGTTTGGGTTTGTAGGGTAGGTAGAGGTCTTCCAGCCGGGTTTTGGTGTCGGCACCGAGAATAGCCGTTTTTAATTCGGGGTTGAGTTTGCCCTGTTCCTCAATGCTGGCGAGAATGGTGGATCTACGATCTTCCAGCTCCCGTAGATAACCGAGCCGTTCCTCCAGAGTGCGCAACTGCGTGTCGTCCAGGCCCCCGGTTACTTCCTTGCGGTAACGGGAGATAAACGGTACCGTCGCGCCATCGTCCAGCAGTTGCATGGCGGCGGCAACCTGGGCCGGCTTGACGTGGATTTCCGTAGCGATCTGGTGCTGGATTTTATTCATATTGTCCATCGTATTGTCTATGGCAGGAATGCTGATAATGACAGAGTAAGGGCGCGATTATGGGCGATTCTCCCGGCCCACAACAGACTTGTCCCAGAGATTAAAATATGGCTGACAATGATGGTATTCAGTGTCCGCTCTGTGAAGACCGGGCAGTGGCGCACTACTGGTCTGACCGGCAACGGGATTACCTGCAGTGCTCGTATTGCCAACTGGTGTTTGTTCCGTCCGGGCAGCAGCTCTCTCCAGCGCAGGAAAAGAGCCATTACGATCTCCATGAGAACAATCCCGGGGATCAGCGCTACCGGGCATTCCTGGGTCGTCTCTGCACGCCGTTGCTTGGCAAGCTTGCCCCGGGGAGCCGTGGGCTGGATTTTGGGGCCGGGCCGGGGCCGACGCTGTCGGTGATGTTGCAGGAAGCCGGGTTTGCTGTGGTGATTTACGATATTTACTATGCTCCGGATAGGTCGGTACTGGCCAATCGCTATGATTTCATTACAGCGACCGAAGTGGTGGAGCATTTGTCGCGGCCCGGTGAGGTGCTTCAGACCCTGTGGGCCATGCTGGAGCCGGGTGGCTGGCTGGGATTGATGACCAAGCTGGTACAAGACAAAGCGGCATTTGAGCGGTGGCATTACAAAAATGACCTGACCCATATCAGTTTTTTCAGCTTTGTCACCATGGATTATCTTTGCACTCGATGGGGAGCCAGTATTGAACGGCCGGAAGATGACGTGATTTTGTTCAGGAAGCCCGATCGTGGTTTATGCTATGAACTCTGACAGACAGAAATGCCGGGGTCAGTACCCATGGGTCACAAATGCCCTTTGCCGGTCATGGTGGCCCTGCATACTATCACCCGGCAGTTCGCTGATTCGCGCTGTCGGCCAATGGTCTCAAATCACCACCACTTTTTCAGGATAGGAGCACCCATGTTTCAGGGCAACACCCTCAGCTTGAAGCCACTCAAAAGCGGTTTTGTGGAACTGAATTTCAATGCGCAGCAGGGCTCGGTCAATATTTTCAACCAAGCTGCGCTGATGGAGTTGTTGGAAGCACTCTCGCTGCTGTCGGAAAAGACCGATATCAAGGGATTGCTGTTGACCAGCGGTAAAAGCGTGTTTGTGGCCGGGGCGGATATCACCGAATTCGATGACGTGTTCAAGGGCACTGAAACCGAGCGCCGCAATTTTCTCGCCCGCGCCAATGAAGCGTTTAACCGAATTGAGTCACTACCGTTTCCGTCGGTGGTGGCCATCAATGGTTTTGCGCTCGGTGGCGGCTTTGAGGTCTGTCTCGCCTGTGATTTTCGGGTGATGTCGAGCAAGGCGCAAGTGGGGCTGCCGGAAACCAAGTTAGGCATCATTCCCGGTTGGGGTGGCACGGTCCGGCTACCGCGGCTGATTGGCTTTGACAATGCAGTGGAGTGGATTGCTGGAGGGCAGCACAAGAAAGCCGCTGCCGCCCTCACAGACGGCGCTGTGGATGCCGTGGTAGAGCCAGACCTGTTGAAAGACGAAGCGCTGAAGATGCTGATGCGCGCCGCCAGCGGCGAACTCGATTATATGGTCCGTCGTCAGCGCAAACAGGCCCCCATACAACTCAATACGATTGAGCTGGGGATGTCCGTGCACACCAGTCGTGCTGCGGTTATGGCGAAGGCGGGCAGTAACTATCCCGCACCTCTGGCCGCCGTTGATGTTCTGTCGCAGGCTGCCGAGATGAGCCGTGACGAAGCCCTTGAGGTGGAATTTGAAGCTTTCAGCGACCTGACCCAGACACCGCAGTGTCGGGCACTCGTGGGCATGTTTCTCAACGACCAGTTTATCGGTGGTGTCGCGAAAAAATATGCCAAACAGGCGACTAAACCGATTGCTCACGTTACAGCTCTGGGCGCGGGCATTATGGGTGGCGGTATCGCCTATCAAAATGCCATCAAGGGTTTTCCCGTGCTGATGAAAGACATCAACACCGATTCTCTGACGTTGGGTATGAGTGAGGCGAACAAACTATTGGCCAAGCGGGTGGATCGCGGCCAGATGAGTCCACTGGAAGCTGGCTCGGTACTGTCGAGAATCATGCCCTCTTTGAGCTACGACGGGATCGAACATACCGATATCGTGATTGAAGCGGTGGTGGAGAATGTCAAGGTTAAAAGTGTGGTGTTGCCGGAGGTTGAGGGGCGACTCCAGCAAGACGCTATTCTGGTATCCAATACCTCAACGATTTCCATCGATCTGTTGGCTGAAAACCTGACACGGCCGGAAAATTTCTGTGGCATGCATTTCTTCAATCCGGTTCATGCCATGCCATTGGTGGAGGTGATTCGCGGCAGCAAGACCTCTGATGAGACTGTGGGCTCCGTCGTGGCCCACGCGCTGGCGCTCGGAAAGAAACCCGTTGTGGTGAATGATTGCCCCGGCTTTCTGGTAAACCGGGTGCTGTTCCCCGCAGTGTTCGGCTTTGACAAGATGATAGTCGACGGTGCCGACTACCAGCATATCGACCGGGTGATGGAGGCCTGGGGCTGGCCGATGGGTCCCGCCTATCTGCTGGATGTGGTGGGCATTGACACCGCCGTGCACTGTTTCCCCAGCATGGTGGAGGGCTATCCGGAGCGCATGGCAGATGCTGCGGATATTTCACCCACCCGCACCCTGTTTGAGAACGACCGGCTGGGTCAGAAAAATGGTAAGGGCTTTTATCTTTACCAAAAAGACCGACGCGGCAAACCCGGCAAGTTTGCGGACGACTCCGTGGCGGAGTTGCTTAAACCCCTGATCTCCCATTATCACCAGCTTACCGATGAAGATATCGTCGCCCGCTATATGGTGCCCATGTGTATCGAGCTGGCTCATTGTCTGGAATCCGGTGTGGTGGGTTCGCCCGCTGAAGCAGATATGGCGATGGTTTATGGCCTTGGGTTTCCGGCATTTCGCGGTGGCGTTTTCCGCTGGATGGATGAGATGGGGTTGGATAATTTCTGCGCTATGGCCGATCGCCTTGGCCACCTGGGTAAGCTCTATGCTCCCACTGAAAAAATGCGAGAGATGGCCGCCAGCGGTGAAGGTTATTACGGCTGATCGCCGGACCAGAGGTTAACAGGAGATATTTTGTGAGCTTGAAACCAAGAGACACGGTGATTATTGATTGCGCGCGAACCCCCATGGGCCGCTCGAAAAATGGTTCCTTCAGGAATCGCCGTGCTGATGAAATCGGCGCGGCGCTGATTGAGGGGCTGCTGGATCGCAATCCACAACTGAACCCCGCTGAAATAGATGACATCCTCTGGGGTTGTGTGATGCAGGGTCGGGAGCAATCTTTCAACGTAGCCAGAATGACGGCCCTGCGTACCCGCATTCCCCATCACGTTCCTGCAATGACGATCAACCGATTGTGTGGCTCTTCCATGTCGGCATTGCATATTGCTACGGCCAATGTGATGGCAGGACTGGGCGATATTTATCTGGTGGGGGGGGTGGAACACCTTGGCCATGTGCCGATGATTCACGATCACGACCCGAACCCGGCGCAGAATCTCGGGGTTGCCAAGGCGGCGGGCATGATGGGTCTGACCGCAGAATATCTGGCCCGGATTCACGGTATTACCCGTGAACAGCAGGATGAATTTGGCGTTCGCTCCCATCAGCTGTCGGCTGAAGCACGCACCGCA
>DDNV01000015.1:16764-17008 GCA_002341315.1 Cellvibrionales bacterium UBA2511 | reverse complement strand
ATCAGCTGGCGGCTGAAGCACGCACCGCAGGCCGGTTTGTCGACGAGATTATTCCGCTTGAGGCCCACGATGAGAATGGTGGCCTCTATTTAATGCAGGAGGATGAGACGATCCGTCCGGAAACCAGCCTGGAGGGATTATCACAGTTGAAAACGGTGTTCGATCCGGTCAGCGGAACAGTCACTGCAGGGACTTCCTCGCAGGTTACCGATGGCGCAGCAGCCATGCTGGTGATGTCTGCCGA
>DDNV01000015.1:14052-16651 GCA_002341315.1 Cellvibrionales bacterium UBA2511 | reverse complement strand
ATGCTGGTGATGTCTGCCGAGCGAGCTACTGCTCTGGGTCTGACGCCAATGGCGAAAGTTGTTTCGGTGGCGGCAGCGGGTGTTGACCCCTCGATCATGGGCTATGGACCAGTACCCGCCACCCGTGCGGCTCTAAAAAGGGTGGGGCTGACCATTACTGATATCGATTATCTGGAATTGAATGAGGCGTTTGCCGCTCAATCCCTGCCAGTGTTAAAGGATCTTGGTCTGCTGGACGTGATGGACCGGAAAGTGAATGTCAATGGTGGTGCAATCGCGCTGGGGCATCCCCTGGGTGCCTCCGGTGCCAGAATCAGCGGCACATTGTTGAATGTGCTTCGTCAGCACAACGGTACACTGGGGGTTTCAACCATGTGTATCGGGCTGGGGCAGGGCGTGACGACTGTATTCGAGCGCTTGAGTTAGCAGGGGGGGTGGTCGATTTACAGATAGAATGCGCCATTTGATGCGGCACAAAAAAACCGGCCTTGAGCCGGTTTTTTTGTTGGGAATGTAAAGATTGTCGGGTTATTTATCTTGTTCAGTTGCCTCTTTGGCTTTTTCCCACTGTTCTTCAGTTGCCTCTTTGGTTTCCTGCCATTGTTCTTCAGAGGCCTCTTTTATATCGTCGCCCATCTCTTTCATGTCTTCCTTCGCTTCCTCTGCCATTTCTTTAGCGGTCTCGCCGGTTTCTTCCATTGTTTGCTCGGCGCTCTCCGCAGCCTCTTCCATCACAGGTTGCTCACTGGCTCCTTCATCTTCTGCACAGCCTGACAGTATAAAAACGGCGATGAGTGGTGTTGCCAGATACGCGAGTAATTTGTGTGGTTTGATCATAATACTATCCTGTAGGTTCGGTGAATTTTGCACGACGGATCGTGGTGGGGCCTAGGTTCTTATAGTTTTTTGTTACATCAGTAAAGACACTCAATAGGCTTTCGTCAAGTTGATTCTTACAAGAACTTCGTCAGGCAGGTGTTTTTTTAGGCAGACATGCTGTTCATTTCATTCGGCGGGATCATCGCTTTTTTGCTAGACTCTGCTGCCAAATGATTGGAATTAATCAGCTTGGATGTGCGCCGAACGAAAAACCCTGAACACGCCCTTGAGCAATGGCTTGCCGGGCCGTTGAGCCCATGGGATTGCCTGGCTCTCCGCTACGAGTATGTGCAATATTACCTGTCCGGCTCGCCGGTCATTGAGTTGCTGGCTATTTTTCAGCAACTCGAGGGTCAGACAACTTTCACTGTGACCGCATTGGACGAGTTGCTCGTCGATCGATTGGTGATGTTAAACCACGATTGTTTCGACTTGGGTAATTTTTGTGTTGCCTACGGTTTTCCCATGCTTTCCCTCGATCGCCCCATGCGTCTGGAGCCAGTAGCGATTGCTAAGCCCTGGGGGCGGGAAATCTGGTTTACCGGTATCGAGCAACGCGGCCAGTCTTATGTCAGTGATGGCGTTGCTCGCAGCCCGCTGCCCTGGATTCTCTCGGCTGCACCCCGAAGACTGGCGGCTGGCGCAGAACGCCACATCAATTTGCTCAAGATACTCGACCCATTGCCGGAGGAAGTCTACGGCGATCTGTACTTTGAGCTGCACGAGGAAAAACGCGAAGTCTATGTCGTCACGCACATTGATTGCCATGCCTGGCCGGAAGGCAAGGGTGCCATCCGTTTTGGTTTTGATCCGGAGGTCAAGGGAAACTATGCCTCTGATGATGATTTCAGGGCGGATTTTCTGGCAGCTGTGAAACGCTATGAAGTCGTTCGTCGTGAGATTGACGACCTTTTTGACCAGCGGCGTGAAGTGCTCGGTATTGATGTCAATGTACCGGTGCCGGCCAGTTGTCTACAGGGCTGGTTCGATGAGTTGCCAGAGCATCTGCAGCAGCAGGAGCGCCAGTTGCGAGAAGAAATGAACCGATTTACAGCACTGTTACCACTCTCCGTGGGCGATGTGGTCAAGGTTCCGTTGCTGACACCCCATGCCCTGCAACACGGGGTTCGCACGGTGGAATTCCAGACCCCTGTCTATGAACGAAGGATCTTGTCATTTGCCCAGAAAGTTCTCACTCAGGGGCAATGGGACACGGAGCAGGCGGTAGCCATGATGTCCCTCGAGACCCCGGATTTGCCGGAGTTGACCATGTTGGAGGAGGGTCTGGGTTATCTGTTGGTTGAAGTGGTGACCTTCGATGATTTTCGTGTGTGGCGGCTGACTCTGCTGCCCGGTTCCGGTTATCTGGTGCCCGCTACGGGCTGTTATGGTCTGCTGATGGCGATTGATGGTGTGGTTGTATTGGGTGGCCATCATCTTCTGATGGAAGAGGCGGTTTTGTTGCCCGCTGAACGAACGGAAACGTTGTTGATCAATCAGTCTACAGAAGATGCTGTCGTATTGATCGCCCGGCCAACCTGACGTCTTTTTAACTTTGCTGCGGATGGCACTACAGGGTCATCGGTTGTTGCTCAGGGGTGTGTGCTGTGGCAAAATCCACCCCCTTTGTCGAAAGCGGCTGCCTGCCGCATGATTCGATATTACCCGGCTTATTGCGGACGTGGCGGAACTGGTAGACGCGCCAGATTTAGGTTCTGGT
>DDNV01000015.1:13039-13812 GCA_002341315.1 Cellvibrionales bacterium UBA2511 | reverse complement strand
CAGAGCGTATCGACGCTGAGGTTAATGAACGCCTGAATAAGGCCAGCAAAACAGTTCGGTTGGACGGTTTTCGCAAGGGCAAAGTGCCCATGAATGTATTGAAAAAACGTTTTGGTGATAGCATTCGTCAGGAAGTTGTCGGCGAAGTGCTGGGTCGCACATTCGCTGAAGCTGTTGCCCAGGAGAAACTTAAACCCGCAGGACGTCCTGAAATTGAGTCGGTGAAAGATGAACCGGGTCAGGATCTTGAGTTTGTCGCGACTTTTGAGGTTATGCCTGAGGTTGTTTTGACGGATCTGACGAAAGTGGTCGTCACCAAGCCTATTGCCAAAGTGACAGAAGAAGATGTCACTGCGATGATTGATGCATTGCGCAAGCAGAACGCCAGTTGGGAAGAGGTTAACCGTCCCGCCGTTATTGGTGATGAGGTCAATATCGACTACAGTGGCATCATGGATGGCGAGGAGTTTGATGGCGGTTCTGCCAAGGAATTCATGCTTGATCTCGGCGCCGGTAAAGCGATCCCCGGGTTCGAGGAAGGGGTCGTAGGTATGTCTGTCGGCGAAGAAAAAGTGCTTTCGCTGACTTTTCCCGAAAACTATCACGCCGAAGAGCTGAAAGGAAAGCCTGTTGAGTTCACTATCAAGGTCAATGCAGTGACCGAAGCGGTCTTGCCTCCGCTGGATGAAGCGTTTTTTGCGCTGTATGGTATGGAACAGGGTACAGAAGAACGATTCCGTGAAGTGGTTCGCGTGAATATGGAGCGTGACCTT
>DDNV01000015.1:442-12802 GCA_002341315.1 Cellvibrionales bacterium UBA2511 | reverse complement strand
TCCAAGATGAAAAAGCAGATGGCCGACCGCATGGGCGGTGGTGGCAGCAATTTTGATCCCGAGTTGCTACCCGATGACCTGTTTATTGATCAGGCGAAGCGTCGTTCCATTGTCAGCCTGATCGTCAATGAAATCGTTAAAACCGAGAAAGTTGAAACCAGTCCTGAAAGGGTTCGCGACCGTGTTGAAGAGATGGCTTCCACTTATGAGAAGCCAGAGGAAGTGATCAAATATTACTACAGCAGCCAGGAGCTGATGAAGGGCGTAGAGTCTGCAGTGCTTCAGGATCAGGTGATTGATCATGTGCTTTCAGTAGCGACGGTCAATGAAGAGGAAGTCAGCTACCAGAAAGCCATTCAACCCGATCAGGACGGCACGGCAGATTTCTAGTATTCATTTATTCAGGCCACTTGGGTTCAGTCGTGATCCCGGTGGCGTGTAGCGACAGGCCCCAAGCTTCAAGGATGTTTGGGGCCTGTTGGTTTTCGGGGTGATCGGGAGCGGCCCGGGTTACTTGCCTTCTCCCTACTGCTGGTTACAATGCTTCGACAGGTTTTTTCTTGAGTGAATATCTATGAAATTTGATTTATCTTCGACGTCCGGTCTCGATGTGAGCAACGCAGGTGGCCTGGTGCCCATGGTGGTTGAGCAGTCTGCCCGCGGTGAACGTTCCTACGACATTTACTCCCGTTTGTTAAAGGAACGCGTTATTTTCCTGGTGGGACCTGTAGAGGATTACATGGCCAATCTGGTGGTGGCGCAATTGTTGTTCCTGGAATCAGAGAACCCCGACAAGGATGTTCATCTGTATATCAACTCGCCCGGTGGATCAGTGACTGCGGGGATGTCAATTTACGACACCATGCAATTTATCAAGCCTCATGTCAGCACTATGTGTATTGGTCAGGCTGCCAGTATGGGTGCTTTCCTGCTGGCCGCCGGTGAGGCCGGAAAACGTTACTGCCTGCCAAATTCCAGAGTCATGATTCATCAGCCCAGTGGTGGCTCTCAGGGACAGGCATCCGATATTCATATTCAGGCCCAGGAGATTCTCAAGATACGTGAGCGTTTGAATGAGCGTCTTGCCTTCCATACCGGCCAGTCCGTAGAACAAATCGCCCTCGACACCGAGCGGGATAAGTTCATGAGCGCCGAGGAATCACAAAAATATGGCATGATTGACCAGGTGCTGGACAAACGCCCCTAGAATCGTTAGTCTTTTTAAAAGAAAAGATATGTTTTATCTGTTTGATATAAAAGAATTTTATTTTCCCTTGTCGGTTAAAGATGAGTAGATTTGTAGAGACAGTATTATGAGTGATGAGAAAACCGGAAAAGGGGAAGATGACGGCAAGTTGCTGTACTGTTCTTTCTGCGGCAAGAGTCAGCACGAAGTTCGCAAGCTGATTGCAGGTCCCTCGGTGTTTATCTGTGACGAATGTGTAGACCTATGTAATGACATTATCACTGAAGAAATTCAGGACACTGACGCAGAGTCCTCCAGTGAAGAGCTGCCCAAACCCAAAGAGATTAATGCGATTCTTGATCAGTATGTGATTGGTCAGGTGCGTGCCAAGAAAATCCTTTCGGTTGCTGTCTACAATCACTACAAGCGTCTGCAGAGTGGCGGCAAGGGTGCGGAAAAGGATATTGAGCTGGGCAAAAGTAACATATTGCTGGTTGGCCCCACTGGCAGTGGCAAGACGCTACTGGCCGAAACACTGGCACGCCTGCTGGATGTTCCCTTCACTATTGCCGATGCAACAACCCTGACAGAAGCGGGTTATGTCGGGGAGGATGTTGAAAATATTATTCAGAAATTATTGCAGAAATGTGATTATGATGTTGAGAAGGCCCAGCGTGGTATCGTCTATCTCGACGAAATTGACAAGATTTCCCGCAAATCGGATAACCCTTCCATTACCCGTGATGTGTCAGGCGAGGGGGTCCAGCAAGCCCTGTTGAAATTAATTGAAGGGACGGTTGCCTCGGTGCCGCCGCAGGGTGGACGCAAGCATCCTCAGCAGGAATTTTTGCAGGTGGATACCGGCAATATCCTTTTCATTTGCGGGGGAGCCTTTGCCGGCCTGGAAAAGGTTATCCAGGAGCGTTCCGATAAAGGCGGTATTGGCTTCAGTGCTCAGGTGAAAAGTAAGGACACCAGCAAAAATATTGGTCAGACCCTCACAGACCTGGAGCCGGAAGATCTGGTGCGCTTTGGTCTGATACCGGAGTTTGTGGGGCGTCTGCCCGTGATCGCCACCCTTGAAGAGCTTGATCGCGATGCATTGGTGAATATTCTGGTCGAGCCCAAAAATTCCCTGATCAAGCAGTATGAGGCCATGTTTGAAATGGAAGGGGTGGAATTGGATATTCGTCGTGATGCGCTCGAGACCATTGCCGAGCGTGCGCTGGAGCGGAAAACCGGTGCCCGTGGATTGCGCTCGATTATTGAAAACGTCCTTCTGGAAACCATGTACAGCATTCCTTCTATGGATAATGTCTACAAAGTGGTGATCGACAGCGCGGTAATTCGTGGCGAGTCGGAACCGCTGCTGGTCTACGAAAATAAAGAGCAGCAAAAAGCTGCCAGTGATGAGTAAGCCATTTTTTATCCCCGAAAGGCCCTGCGGGGCCTTTTTTTTGCCTGAAGACATTTATCTGTCGCTGGTCACTTGTATTTACCCGAGTAAACCCCATATTTGCAGTAAGCTAATTTGTATCGAAACGCTCGCTAAAGAGGTTAAAGAATGGGACAGAACGCTGTGCATAATCAATTGACAATGCTGCCTCTGCGCGACGTGGTGGTGTATCCCCATATGGTGATACCACTGTTTGTAGGTCGGGAAAAATCGATTCTGGCCCTCGAAGAAGCCATGGTGCAGGACAAGCAGATTCTACTGGTGGCGCAGAAAACTGCGGCGGAAGACGATCCCACACCCGAAGATCTCTACCGTGTGGGTACACTCGCCACGGTGTTGCAGATGCTGAAGCTGCCCGATGGCACCGTCAAAGTGCTTGTTGAAGGTGTCGAGCGCGTTACTATCCAGAAGATTGATGAATCGCCCGGCTACTTTGTGGGTGTTTACGAAGTGATGTCCGACGAGGTGTTGTCCAGTAAAGAATCCGAAGCATTGATGCGTTCGGCTCTGACCCAGTTTGAACAGTACGTCAATCTGAGTAAAAAAATCCCCTCGGAGGTTGTGAGTACCGTGGCAGGTATTGAGGATCCCAGTCGTTTGGCTGACACCCTGGCCACACACATGGCCCTCAGTGTCGAACAAAAACAGGGAATACTTGAAACACCTTCTCTGGCAAATCGGCTGGAGACATTGTTGGGCCTGATGGAATCCGAGATCGAACTTTTTGAAGTTGAGCAGCGCATTCGTGGGCGCGTCAAAAAGCAAATGGAAAAAAGCCAGAAAGAGTACTACCTCAACGAGCAGATGAAAGCGATCCAGAAAGAGCTCGGTGAAGTTGAGGAAGGCGGCAATGATATCGAGCAGCTGGAAACGAAAATCAATGAAGCCGGTATGCCGAAATATGCGCTTGATAAAGCAAAATCAGAACTGAATAAACTGAAAATGATGTCGCCGATGTCGGCTGAAGCCTCGGTCTTGCGCGGTTATATTGACTGGATGGTCAGTGTGCCCTGGAAAAAGCGCTCCAGGGTTCGTCACGACCTCAAGCGTGCTGAACGCATTCTCCATGAAGACCACTATGGGCTCGAGGAGGTCAAGGAGCGCATTCTGGAGTTTCTGGCAGTCCAGCAGAGGGTAAAAAAACTTAAAGGCCCCGTGTTGTGTCTGGTGGGGCCGCCGGGTGTGGGCAAGACCTCGCTGGGTGAATCTATCGCCAAGGCGACCGGCAGGAAATACGTGCGTATGTCTCTGGGGGGTGTCCGTGATGAAGCTGAAATTCGTGGGCATCGCAGAACCTATATAGGCTCTCTGCCAGGTAAGCCGATTCAGAAGCTGGCCAAGGCCGAGGTGAAAAACCCGTTATTTTTGCTGGATGAAATTGACAAGATGGGCATGGACCATCGCGGTGATCCTGCGTCAGCGATGTTGGAAGTGCTCGACCCCGAGCAGAATAACAGCTTCAACGACCACTATCTGGAAGTCGATTACGACCTTTCCGAAGTCATGTTCATCTGTACGGCAAACTCGATGAATATCCCCGGCCCTCTGCTGGATCGTCTCGAGGTTATCCGGATTCCCGGTTATACCGAACAGGAAAAAATCAATATTGCGCTCAAATATCTGCTGCCAAAGCAACGCAAAGCCAATGGCCTGAAGCCGAACGAGCTGACCATGGATGACACCGCGGTGATGGACGTTATTCGTTACTACACGCGTGAAGCGGGTGTGCGAGGTCTGGAGCGCGAATTGGCAAAAATCTGTCGGAAAGTGGTTACCCGGAACGTACGTGACGGTGTCAGAGAGTCTCACCATATTACTTCCGCTGAGCTTGAAGATTTGTTGGGTGTTTACAAATATGACTTTGGTCGCGCTGAAGAAGAGAGTCAGATTGGCCAGGTTACCGGTCTTGCCTGGACCCAGGTGGGTGGTGAGTTGTTGACCATCGAGTCTTCTGCGGTGCCAGGTAAGGGGCAGGTGGTTAAAACCGGTTCCCTTGGCGATGTGATGCAGGAATCTATCCAGGCGGCGTTGACGGTGGTTCGCAGTCGGGCAAAAACACTGGGTATCAAACGCGATTTTTACCAGAAGGTAGATCTTCATATTCATGTGCCTGAAGGAGCGACGCCCAAGGATGGTCCCAGCGCAGGTATCGGAATGTGTACAGCTTTCGTATCTGTGCTCACCGGTATCCCGGTGCGTGCCGATGTGGCCATGACCGGAGAGATTACCCTGCGTGGCCAGGTATTACGGATCGGAGGCCTGAAGGAAAAATTATTGGCCGCTCATCGCGGCGGTATCCGCACGGTGCTTATACCCTACGAAAATGAGCGTGACCTCAAGGAGATACCAGAGAATATTAAAGCAGATCTTGATATACATCCGGTCAAATGGATTGATGAAGTTCTGGAGATTGCGTTGATTCGAAAACCTGAACCGTTGTCTGACGAAGAGTATGATCGCGTCGACAAAGATGAGACAAAAACCCATGGCGAGGCTGGAACCCGCATAAATACTCACTAAACCGCTTGACCGGTTTTCGGGGGGTTGGTATAACGTTGCAGTCATCTTACATGCCACAGCCTGCGGGAAAGCAGTAAAGTCGTGTGTTACAGGTGAACAGTCTTATTAACATAACAAGGGGATTATTGTGAATAAATCTGAACTCGTTGATGCTATTGCCGATGCCGCTGATCTTTCCAAAGCGTCTGCCGGCCGCGCGCTGGATGCCGCTATTGACGCTGTAACCCGTACCCTGAAAAAAGGTGACCCGGTCTCGCTGGTAGGTTTTGGAACGTTTGCTGTTAAACAGCGTGCCGCCCGCACTGGCCGCAACCCTCAGACCGGCGCAGAAATCAAAATTGCTGCTGCCAACGTACCTAGCTTTAAAGCTGGTAAAGCTCTGAAGGACGCTGTTAATAAATAAAACGGCGTCTGCTGTTTGTCTTTGTTGTATGTTGAAAGGCGCATCAGCGATGCGCCTTTTTTTATAAAATAACCTTATCCATCCAAACAAAACCAAATCAAGAGATTTTTATGCTGCAGGACTTTCGAGACAACCTCAAAGGCTCGGCCAAAATTGTATTGGTCGCTATTATTATTGTGCCGTTTGCCCTGTTCGGTGTGGATGCAATTTTTCTCAGCGGTAGTTCTGTTGAAGAAGCCGCTAGCGTCAATGGTGAGACCATTACGGAGCTTCGTCTGCAACAATCCGTGGCGCTTCAGAAGCAACAGATTCTTAACAGGTACGAAGATCTCGACCCGTCCATGATCAACGATGAACAGCTTCGTGGCCCCGTTATGCAACAGCTTATTCGCCAGAAAGCGGTTGAGCTTGCAGCTCGGGAACAGGGCATGGCTATCGACGACAAAATGATTTATCGCCTGCTGCTTGAGGTCCCTGATTTTCAAGTGGAAGGAAAGTTTGATGCCCAACGCTATGAGTTTGTGCTCAGGCAGATGGGTTACACCCCGAATTCTTACAATAAATTGCTTCGTGCAGATATGTTGAACAGCCAGTTTATGCAGGGGGTAAGCAATACCGGGTTTTCTACGGAGCGGGAAAACCAGCTGCTGGCGAGCATCACTGAGCAAACCCGGGATTTCTACTACCTGACCATTCCCCGGGCGCCGGTATTGGATGCGATTTCGATTACTGATGAGGAAGTTCAGTCTTTCTACGAGAGCAATAAAGACCAGTTTATGGCGGACGAACAGTTGGTGGTGGAGTATCTGGAGTTGCGTCCCGACGACCTGGTGCAGGAGGTCGTCGTGGAAGAAAGTGTTGTGAACGATGTGATCGAAGCCAGGATCAGCGCAGTTCGTGCCAAGCAATCGCGGCAGGTCGCGCAGATTCTGCTTGAGAAGCAGGACGACGGCAGTCATCTCGACAAAATTTCTGACATTCAAAAGCAGCTGGAAACCGGTGAAGAGTTTGCTGTACTTGCTGAACAGCACTCGGAAGATTACAGCACAGCTGAACAGGGTGGTGATCTGGGCTTTGTGCAAAGAGGCGATCTGCCGGAACCATTGAGTGTGGCGCTGGACAGTCTCTCTGTCGGTGAGGTTTCTGGTCCGGTAGAAACCGAGCTCGGTGTCCATCTGGTCAAACTGCTGGCAGAAAAAAAAGCTGAGTTGCCCAGCCGAGATGATATTGAGCCGGGTATCCGGCGTGAGCTTCAGCGGCAGCTGGCACTGGAATTGCTGCCAGAGAGAATTGAGGAGCTCAAGGATCTCTCCTACAATGCCTCCTCCCTCGAAAGTGTTGCCGATAGACTTGATCTGACATTGCAGGTTACCGAACCATTCAGCCGCAATGGTGGTGACGGTATAGCGGGTAAGCCACAGGTCATCACGGCTGCATTCAGCGAGCCGGTTCTGGAGAAAGGTCTTACCAGTGAAGTGCTTGATCTGGCAGATGATCACGTGGTGGTTCTGTCTCTTCGGGAGCGAATTCCTTCGCGTCTCAAACCCTTGGCTGAAGTCAGGCCTCGTATCGAGCAGATTCTCAAGAAAGAGCGTGCGGACCGTCAATTGATGGAGCGTGCTGAGATATTGGTCGCCCGTGTTAAAGGGGGTGAGTCAATTGAAGAAGTCGCCAAGCAGGAGTCGCTCCAGTGGCGGGTTAATCTGAGCACAAAGCGTTTTAGTGGCAAACTCAACGAAGAGATTCGCCAGTGGGTTTTTTCCTTGGCAGAGCCTGCGGATAGCGCCGTCGTCAGTGATTTGGCACTTGCCAATGGCGATCACGTGATTGTGTCCCTGACCCGGGTCACCGAGGGAGACTTCGACAAGCTGAGTGCTGAGCAGAAGCAGGTGCTTTCCACAACCGTTGCCCTGACGGCGGCCAGTCGCGATTACCAGGCGTATGAGACCCTGTTGGTTGAACGGGCAGATATCGCATCTAAATACTAGATGGGTGTACCGATCACCCGCGTTCGTCTCACGCGCTATGGTTTATAACGGTCGTCTTGGAGGTGTTGTGATAATGGGGTTGTGATGTGGTAGTCAATTTGTGTTACCGAATATACAACCCATGAATCTGGAGTTTTAAAGCATGGCAGATTATCAATATGATCTGGTAATAATTGGCAGTGGTCCGGCAGGCGAGGGTGCGGCAATGTCCGCAGTGAAGCAGGGCTGGTCAGTGGCAGTAGTTGATGACAGGCCTATGGTGGGGGGTAACTGTACCCATCTGGGGACCATTCCTTCAAAAGCTCTGCGCCATGCAGTTCGACGCATGGTGCAGTTCAATACCATGCCGATGTTCCGTGCAGTGGGCGATCCCCGTTGGTTCTCCTTCCCTGATTTGATGAAATCCGCGGATGATGTCATTCGGAAGCAGGTAGAAGGGCGTACAAAAGATTATGCCCGCAATCGTATCAAACTCCATTTAGGGCGAGCCAGCTTTACGGATGCTCATCATATTTCCATCAAACAGCCTGACCACACACGTGAAACAATTAAGGGACGATTCTTTTTGATCGCAACGGGTTCACGTCCCTATCATCCGGACGATGTGGATTTTGATCATCCCTGTATTTTTGATAGTGATTCGATTTTGAGTCTGGACCGAACACCTCGCAATATTATTATTTATGGTGCCGGGGTGATCGGTTGTGAATATGCCTCGATTTTTGCCGGACTGGATACTCGTGTCGATCTGGTGAACAGTCGCTCCGGGCTGCTGTCATTTCTCGATGATGAGATTTCAGATGCACTCAGCTATCAGCTTCGCGATCTGAACGTCACCGTTCGGCACAATGAGGAGTATGACCATATAGAAACCCGTAACAACGGTGTCACTATGGAACTGAAGTCGGGCAAACGGATTCACGCTGAAGCGTTGCTCTGGTCCAATGGCCGTTCCGGCAATACTAAAAATATGGGGCTGGAAGAGCTGGGTCTGGTTGTCAATGAGCGCGGTCAGCTGGAGGTCAATGGGCACTACCAGACAACAGTCCCGCATATTTACGCGGCTGGCGATGTGGTGGGCTGGCCATCATTGGCAGGTGCTGCCTATGACCAGGGTAGGTTTGCTGCAGCACACATGTGTGGGGCAGCGCGCGAATATCACGTTGAAGACGTTGCCACCGGTATCTGGACAATTCCGGAAATCAGCTTTGTTGGCAAGACAGAGTCCGAACTGACCGAGCAGCAGGTTCCCTATGAGATAGGCCGCGCTTACTTCAAGAACATCGCCCGTGCCCATATTTCCGGCGAAGAAGTCGGCGTATTAAAGATATTGTTTCATCAGGAAACGCTGGAAATCCTTGGTGTCCATTGTTTCGGTGCGGAGGCGTCAGAAATTATTCATATTGGCCAGGCTATTATGAACCAGTCCGGCGACGCCAATACCATTGAGTATTTTATCCGCACCACATTTAACTACCCGACTATGGCAGAAGCCTACAGGATCGCTGCTATTAACGGGATGAACCGGTTGTGTCGCGAGTCTCGTAAACTGGTGATTTGATTGCCGGAACCGGAAAACTCCGCACAATCACAGGCACAGAGTGGCACAGGTATTACTCTGTGGCAGTATTTCCCGATTCAGTGCGCTTTAGTACCGAATGAAGTACGTGCTCGTATTCAAAATAGACCTGAAATTCAGGGTACTCCCAAGATGAAATCGGCGGTTCTCCCACTGCCGGTTTCATGCTTAAGGGCTCACCAAATTTAGCGCGAACCCTGTCCTTGCTGATGCCACGACCAGGTTTTTCAATGGCCTGATTTTGCGCTGATTGTTGTCCAACGGGGATAACAACCTGTTCGGCGATCGTAACCAGAGGCAGGCTTATTAGCGCAGAAAAAAGCAGTATCAGTGGTTTATTCATGATCAAATTCCCTAGAGTTCAGGCGTGTGCGGCTCGGCTTGGGGTTGCCTTTGTCGGTTTTAATTATAGTAAGCTGAAATGCGGGAAGTGCAACTGCCAAATTGGCGGAGATCAGACAAACCGTTTGCCCGCCAGATAAAATGTTCACTTGTTTGACTCCGGTGATTCCGATTTAATGCCTTCCCATGACTACTAACCTGCCTTTTTTTATCGGTCTGCGTTATATCCGCAGCAGACGCAAAAATGGTTTCGTATCTTTTATATCACTATTGTCTTTTGTCGCGATGGCACTCGGTGTGACGGCCCTCATCCTGGTTCTTTCGGTGATGAATGGTTTCGATCACGAAATCAGGCAGCGAATTCTCAATGTGGTAGCCCATGCGGCAATATTTAATGAAGGCGGTGTCCGCAACTGGCAGCAATTGGGTGCTGATGCAACTCTCACCGGGGGTGTTGAGGCGTTTGCTCCCTACGTCGAGGGGTATGGTCTGTTGTCCTCAGATGCTCAGGGACAGGGTGTTTTGATACAGGGTATAGACCCGCTTATGGAAGACGCGGTCAGCCCGATCAGTGAGCATATGATGGTGGGCGAGATGGCGTTACTCCAGCCGGGCGAGTATGGCATTGTTATCGGTAATCTGCTTGCCCGCTCACTTGGGGTTATTCGGGGCGATTATGTGGTGCTGTCGTTGCCCGAGCTGAATGTGACACCGGCGGGTATTTTTCCGCGCTATAAACGGTTTCGTGTGTTTGGTGTGTTTCAGGTGGGCGCACAGGTGGATTCGGGGCTCGCCTTTGTTCATTATCGGGATGCTCAGAAGCTGTTTCGCACTGGGGACGCAGTCACGGGCGTGCGGTTGCGGCTTGCCGATCCCTTTGATGCCGGTGACATTGTTGCCGCATTGAATGACGATATGGATCCCGGATTCAAAGCCAAAGCCTGGACGGAGGACATGGGTAATTTATTCCAGGCGATAGAACTGGAGAAGAAGGTGGTCAGTTTGTTGTTGGCAGCCATTATCGCCGTCGCGGCTTTTAATATTATTGCCAGCCTGATTTTGATGGTGGCTGATAAACGCCAGGATATCGCGGTGCTCCGCACCCTGGGTGTCGAGGCTGGAACAATTTCACGAATTTTTATGGTACAGGGTAGTGCCGTAGGTGCCTTTGGGGTGCTTTGTGGCGTTATTGTTGGCAGCTTGCTGGCTCTGTGGATTGGTGACATCGTCCACTGGGTTGAATATGCGGCAGGCTTCAGGGTATTTGATCCGGATGTCTATTTCATCAGCCAGCTACCCTCCAGGCTATTGTGGCAGGATGTCCTGATGATAAGCGGACTGGGTTTTGGCTTAAGCCTGTTGGCAACCCTGTATCCGTCATATCGGGCGGGACAGATTTTACCGGCGGAGGCCTTGCGTTATGACCACTGATTCAACCGCAGTGATGCACTGCGATAACCTCGCCAGACACTACCGTCAGGGAATAGAGCGGATTGATGTGTTAAAAGGGTTGTCACTGGAGGTTCACAGTGGTGAGAGAATTGCGATCATCGGGACATCGGGTTCCGGAAAAACCACGCTGTTGAACCTGCTGGGTGGGCTGGATGACCCGGATGAGGGCTTCGTCAATGTGATGGGGGCGGCGTTGAAGCCAATGAATGAGTCGAAGCGGGCTCGCTGGCGCAATCAGCACCTGGGGTTTGTCTACCAGTTTCATCATCTGCTGGGCGAGTTCAGCGCACTTGAAAATGTGGCCATGCCGCTGCTGGTGGCAAAAACACCGGTTGCCGAAGCAAAGGCGCTGGCCCGGGAAATGCTCGATCGGGTTGGTCTGGGTGCACGTTGCGATCACAAACCCTCTGAGCTATCCGGTGGAGAGCGCCAGAGAGTCGCCATTGCCCGGGCGCTGGTGAGAAACCCGGCCTGTGTGCTGATGGATGAACCGACCGGCAACCTTGACCCTGTCACAGCAGAGACGGTGCTGGCGCTTCTGATGTCATTAAATCGTGAGCTGGCGATCAGTTTTGTGGTGGTCACCCATGATGCGCAGGTCGCGGCCCGGATGGATCGTGTGCTCTCCCTTACCGGGGGTTGTCTGACGGATGTCACTGAATCCCGCTCCATGGGTCAGGGATTGTAGCCGGCCGTGTTCAGACCCCTAACCGTCTTTATCGGATTGCGTAATTTTACCTCTGGTGCTGGCAACCGGATGGTGTCGTTTATTTCACTGCTGGCCATCCTTGGACTGGTGATGGGCGTTGCCCTGCTGGTGGTGGTGATGTCAGTGATGAATGGATTCGATCGGGAAATGGAATCCCGTATCCTCGCAGCAGTGCCTCATATACGATTGTTTAACGAACGCGGAGTTCAGCAGAGCGACAAATTGCGCGATACCCTTGTGCAGCAGCCGAATGTCCGCGCTGTGATGCCCTTTACCCGGCTGGAGGGCATGCTGACACATCGTGGCAAAACCAGGCCAGTGGAGGTGATGGGGTTGGAGCCGTCTCTGGCCGATCCGTTCATGGGTGTGTTCGTCTCTCCTGACCTGATGGGGCAGCTGGCTGTTCATTCCGATGGCCTTTTGATGGCGGGTGAGATTGCCAAAAAACTGTCTCTGTCAGTGGGTGACCGGGTGACACTGCTGGTGCCTGCATCCGGGGGTAACGGGCTCCAGCAGGCACCAAAAGTGTCGACTTTTACCATGCTGGGCACCTTTGACACCCGCACAGCGGCTGATCAGAGTCTGGTGCTGGCCAAGCTTGAGACAGCCTCCAGGCTGGCGGGGCATCCGGATCTGGCCCAGGGGTGGCAGGTGGGTGTGGCCGATGTCTTTGAGGCGCGCCAGACCGGTTATGCCCTGCTGCAAGTGCTGCCGTCCGGTTACCG
>DDNV01000015.1:0-276 GCA_002341315.1 Cellvibrionales bacterium UBA2511 | reverse complement strand
TTACCGGTTTTCCGATTGGATACAAACCCATGGCAACCTTTATCAAGCCATCAAAATGTCCCGCAACCTGGTTTCCCTGTTGGTTTTTCTGATCATTGCCATCGCTGTTTTCAATGTAATCTCAATGTTGATGATGACTGTGATCGACAAGCGTGCAGAGATCGCGATTCTCAAAACACAGGGGTTTGTCCGGCATGAGATTATTGCAATCTTCCTCACTCAGGGTCTGCTGATTGGGCTGTTTGGCACCCTGCTGGGTGTGCTGCTGGGTGTGGT
>DDNV01000048.1:45948-48842 GCA_002341315.1 Cellvibrionales bacterium UBA2511 | reverse complement strand
GTTGCGGCCCATTCAGCGACTCAAGGCCCTGGAGTTCTTTTCACCCCTTACGCAGTGTGTACACATGACAGCATTGGACGAGAGCGATCTGGAAACCATTGCCAGTTTCAACGCCCATGTTGTTCACTGCCCGGAGTCCAATCTGAAAATGGCCAGCGGATTCTGTCCGCTGACTCAGCTCCAGGAGCGAGGAATCAATGTGGCACTGGGCACTGACGGTGCCGCCAGCAATAACGATCTGGATATGTTTGGCGAACTGCGCGCAGCGGCAATCGTCGCCAAAGCGGTTTCCGGCGACCCCGGTGCCGCCGATGCACATACTGCCTTGCAAATGGCTACTATCAATGGGGCCCGAGCGCTGGGCTGGGGAGATCGCATTGGCAGTATCGAAGCGGGCAAAGCGGCTGACCTAGTAGCGATAGAGGTTGGGACAATCGAAACTGAACCGCTGTATAATCCAGCCTCTCAACTGGTTTACACCAACTCCGGAAGTCGCGTCAGCCACCTTTGGGTCAATGGTCGAGCCTTGATGCTGGAACGGCAACTGCAGACCATTAACGAACAGGAAGTCATGATCAAGGTCAGGCAGTGGCAACGCAAGTTTACCGGCAAAAGCTGAAGCACCTTTAAATCCGCCACATGCCCAACTGGGGATCCAACATGCCATCGCCCAATATTGATCGTGCCGAAATCGCCAAATTTGAAGCCCTTGCCAGCCGCTGGTGGGACCGGGAAAGCGAATTCAAGCCCCTGCACGATATCAATCCGCTGCGGGTTAACTGGATCGACAGTTACTCCCCGGTGGCAGAGCAAAAATTACTGGACGTGGGCTGTGGCGGAGGAATTCTGGCTGAAGCCATGGTTCATCGAGGCGCCGACGTCACCGGCATCGATATGGGCGAGGCGCCGCTGGCGGTCGCACAACTGCACGGGCTGGAAAGCGGTGTTGCGGTGAACTATCTGCACAGCACGGCGGAGGATATGGCCACACAACATCCCGAGCAATTTGATATTGTCACCTGCCTGGAAATGCTGGAACACGTACCAGATCCATTGTCCGTCATAGCCGCCTGTGCACGACTGGTAAAACCGGGTGGCCACCTGTACTTTTCAACGATTAACCGCAACCCCAAAGCCTATCTGTTTGCCATTATCGGTGCAGAATATCTACTGCGTCTTCTGCCGAGGGGCACCCACGACTACGGTAAGTTTATTCGCCCCTCGGAACTCTGTCAGTGGGTCAGGGAATGTGGACTGGAACTGCAAGCCATGACGGGGATGGTCTACAACCCGCTGACCCGTCGCTACCGGATGACCGATCGCGATGTGGACGTCAATTACATGGTCTGCGTGCGAAAACCCACCTGATGGAATATCCAGCTTAATGGCCAAACAACCAAAATTTCAGGCTGTCCTGTTTGATCTTGACGGCACCCTGCTGGATACCGCACCGGATTTTCTGACCTGCACCAACCGGTTGTTGGGCGGCAGGGGGATGCCCCTGCTGACCGAGGACGACATTCGAAAAATGGTGACTCACGGCTCAGCGGGGATCATCAGTAAAACTTTTTCCTTACACAACAGTCATCCGGATTTTGAGCCACTACGTCAGGAGTTGCTGTCGCTGTACATGGATAATCTGGCAGAACGAACCCGACCCTTTCCGGGTATTGCTGAGCTCCTGACCGAACTGGCTGAATATCAGATTCCATGGGGAATTGTCACCAACAAACCGGAACGGTATACCCTGGCCCTCCTGGAGCGGCTCCAGCTGACGTCCTCGCCAAGCACCATCATTTGTCCGGATCATGTTACCCGCACCAAGCCAGACCCGGAATCCGTTTTGCTTGCATTGCGCGAATTGGCTATTGTCCCAGAGGCCGCCGTCTTTATTGGTGATCACCTCAGGGACATCGAAGCAGGAATGCGCGCCGGAACAGCTACTATCGCCGCCGCCTACGGCTATCTGGACGACAGCGAAGATCCGGGCAGCTGGGGAGCCACCTATATTGTCGATGATGCCCATCAGTTATCACCCTTGATTTTTGAGAGGAAACCCCATGAATCACATGCAGTATCAAGCACCCGATGACCTGCTGGACGGCAGAGTTATCGCTGTCACCGGCGCCGGCGACGGCATTGGTGCAGAGGCCGCCAGAACCTTTGCGGCCCATGGCGCCACCGTCATCCTTATCGGCCGCACAGTCCCCAAACTTGAAGAGGTATACGACCAGATCGAAAAGGCCGGCGGCGCGCAGCCGGGTATTTACCCAATCTCTCTGGATGGTGCGGTAGAGAAAGATTACCGTGACATGCACGACCGCCTGGAAGAGGTGTTCGGCCAACTGGACGGCCTGCTTCACAATGCTGGGGAATTGGGACAGCGCACGCCCATCGCCAATTACACCCTGGCCAGCTGGCAAAAAGTCATGCAGGTAAACGTGACCGCTGAATTTCTCATGACCAAAGCACTCCTGCCCCTGCTGGAAAAATCAGATAGCGCTTCGATTCTCTTCACCAGCTCCAGTGTCGGCAAAGTGGGCAAGCCCTATTGGGGCGCGTATGCAGTCTCAAAATTTGCCATTGAAGGCTTGTCACAGGTACTGGCCCATGAACTCGAGGGTACCAGCAACATCAGGGTGAACTGCATCAACCCCGGAGCGACCCGCACTCGCATGCGGGCAACAGCATTTCCGGCGGAGGATCCTGCAACAGTAACAACTCCGGCAGCCATTATGCCTACCTACCTTTACCTTATGGGTAGTGCCAGCGAAGGAATAACCGGCCAATCGCTGGACGCGCAGCAAGCAAAACTCAGGCCTTAGCCCTAACCACTGACCGGCATCGCCGGAACTTCCCGCCGACGCCCGCCGCGCATATTCATAAAGGGGCGC
>DDNV01000048.1:24299-45909 GCA_002341315.1 Cellvibrionales bacterium UBA2511 | reverse complement strand
CAGATACACTGCGGTGGCGATCAGCAAACTGAGGGGAACACCCACGACTGTAGCTATGGCAATTTTCTGAAGGGTGGGCAATTCAGCCGCCAGCTGGAAAAGCGCGCCATAGAGCGCACCAATCACAAGAGGATGAAACAGGTACGTCGAGTAGGCCAACTGACCTATCGGATATAACCAGCGAGCGGACAGTCCCCGGGCCAACCAGCCACAAAAGCCATACTCACAGTAGAGACTACTGATCAGAAGAAACCCGATGGCAATGGTAAACAGGTGCCTGAAACTCATGTAGTAAAAAGTGCCTAGTGATGAGGGAAAGGATACCAATTGATTATTGACAGGGATCGATAGCACCAACACCACGACAAGCAGCGAGAAAAAGGATAGCCAGGCGATGAGTGGCCCACTCCTCCGGAAACAATTCCGTAACGCCTCCGGGTGGTAGACGTGGAAATAAGCGGCAAAAATCCCGGGCAGAAAACTGCCAAAACGCGTCCATGGCTTCACATAAATATGATCAATCACATCAAAAAAACCTTCGCAGGCGTTTTCATACCAACAGATGGGCAGTGGCAACTGGTGATGTGTGATCACCAGATAACGAATTAACAGCGACGCAACAACTGCAACCGTCATCACAACCGCTAAAAACCGGACACTGCGGCGACGCAGAATCCAGAGCAACAGGAGCGGGAACAGAAAATAGAACTGCTCCTCAATCGCCAGGGACCAGGTCCAGGGCATAAAGTGAGTGGAGGCAGGCAATAAATTATTGATGTAGAGAAGGTTGCTCCAGATGTATTCCTTGTTGGGCAACAGCAATAGACCAAACCCCATGGCAAGCAGATAAGCTGGCATCAACCGCATGAATCGGCGTTTGTAGAAATGACCGAAGCGGATATTGCCGGAAGACTGATACTCACTCATCAGGATCGATGAAATTAGAAAGCCGCTGATCACAAAGAAAACATCAACACCCAACTCACCATTAAAGACCCAGTTCAGCCAGAACGGTGCCTGATAAAAAAACCGGGCCGCACTCTCATCAAAAACGGCCAGTATCCAGGCACAGTGAATAGCCAGTACAAGCAGGATGGAGATGGCACGCAGCCCATCCACAGGCCTCATCTGGCCGGGCAGCGGGCTCAGCAGAAGATTGAAGTTGTTACGGAGGGCGAAAGGGTCTGCAGAATTTGACACGTTTTTACTCACTACCTGCACTGGAATTCAGAGATTCACGAAGCATGGGCATACAGTCAATAATACCCTGTCGATAGGCAACCCGGGATTGATAGCCAAGCTGCTGCTCTGCTTTGTCAGTGGGAAACCGGACATCGTGGGATAATAATTTTACCGCCGCCTTGCTGATGGGCAATTTACCCAGCAGCCCGATTTTTGCCAGGCCTTCGGCCGCACTGGCCAGCAGCCCAACCAGGCGGCCATTGACGTTGCCGGGCATAGCCAGCTGCATCTCTTCACATAACGTCGTGGTCAGTTCATGCCATTGGGGCGAGGCTGCGGAACAGGCATTGTATATCTGGCCATCGGCCTGGGGCTGCTCAGCGGCAAGGATCAACAGCTCCACCAGATCGCTGATATAGATCATGGGAATCCGGCTGCGACCTCCGTCAACCAAACGGAATCTGCCTGTTCTGAGCATTGACAGCAGTGTGGGCAGAAAACCACCCGGTCGATCCCCGGGCCCATAGACAAAAACCGGCCTCAGGATACTAACCTGAAACAATCCAGCCTGGCGGGCTTCAAGGCATGCCGATTCCGCTGCAATTTTAGCCCGACCATAGGGGTCCACACTGGAGGTGAGCAGTGGCATCGATTCCGTATACCGTGTGGCGTTTTCTGTCAGCTCATAGACAAGAATGCTGCTGACATACACAAAACGTTGCACTCCGGCCGAATCGGCTGCCTGCAGGAGATTGTTTGTGCCCCCGGCAATAACCTGATGAAAATCATCAATCCGGTGTTCAACACCTGTCAGCGCGGCACAATGAAAAACGACGGAGCAGCCTTTTAATACATCAGTCAAGGATTCCGGCTGGCAGAGGTCACCGAAAACCACAGTTGCCCCCAGATTTTCCAGAGGAGCATACTGACTCTGCTCGCGAACCAGTACCACCAGCTCCCACCCATCAGAAACCAGACGGCGAACTAGGGCGCCACCCACAAACCCGGTGGCTCCGGTTACAAATGCTCGTTTTGTCAAAACACCATTCCCTGTCACCCCACAGCTGTCCCGAATTATCGGGACGATGGTCCCCTGGAACGCAGTCGTTTCATCTGACGTTCCCAGCGTTTTTTGTCCTCTGGCAATTGTTTACGCTGTTTTTTGCTGGCGGACATTTTGGTCGCAGCCAACAGGTCTGACAGCGCACGGTCATCAAGCTCTATCCACTGCCCCATCCGCACATAGGAAGGCATAAAAATTGGCCCGAACCGGACCCGTTTCAGACGGTTGACCTCAACGTCCTGCGACTCCCACAGTCGCCGCACCTCGCGGTTACGGCCCTCCACCAGCGCTACGGTATACCAGCCATTGCTGCCCACCCGTTCCCCGGGTACCACGTCGCTGAATTTGGCCGGACCATCTTCGAGCAACACACCCTCACGCAGGCGCTTGATCATGGCGTCGTCAACAGCACCATGCACGCGCACCAGATATTCCCGATCCACCTGGTAGGAGGGGTGCATCAGACGATTCGCTAACTCTCCATTGTTGGTGAACAACAACAGACCGGTGGTATTCATGTCCAGCCGGCCCACCACCACCCAGCGCTCGCCTGCCAATCTGGGCAGGTTATCAAATACGGTTTTACGGCCTTCGGGATCGGACCGGGTACAAACTTCGCCCTCCGGCTTGTTATAGAGCAGCACGCGAATTTTCCGGTCAGCAGCAGCTAATTTGATGCGCTTTCCGTCGACGTTTATGGCATCTTCTGCGGTAACCCGGTCACCCAACTTCGCCGGCTTACCGTTGACTTCCACACGCCCATCGGTGATCCATTGCTCAAGTTCACGACGGGAACCATAGCCGGCAGCAGCCAGTACTTTTTGTAATTTCTCAGACATCAGTGTTGCCAATCGCGGGAAGGTAGGTTGATTTCAGTATTGTCATTATCATCTGGACGGGATCCAACCCCTGTATCCTCTGTTTCAGCAGCCGCCACCGAAGCATCACCAACCTCCTTATCGCGCTGCTTCCGTGCCGACATATCAAGTGTCAATGAGGGATTGATATCATCAATATCGCGAATGTCATTCAATGGCGGCAATTGGTCGAGACTGCTCAGGCTGAAATAATCGAGAAATTCGCGCGTTGTTGCATACAGGGCAGGTCGCCCCGGCACATCGCGGTGGCCGACAGCTCTGATCCACTCACGCTCCAAAAGCGTTTTGATTATCTCCGAACTGACAGACACACCCCGCACTTCTTCAATATCGCCCCGGGTAAGCGGCTGGCGATAGGCTATCAGCGCAAGGGTTTCCAGTAATGCACGGGAGTATTTTTTGGGTTTTTCTTCCCAGAGGCGATTGATCCAGGGGGACAGCTCCTGCCGAACCTGAATCCTGTAGCCACTGCCGGTACGCTTCAACTCAAATCCGCGATCACTGCATTCTGCATCGATATCGTCAATGACCGCCAGTAGCTGATCTTTTTCCGGCACCTGATCGATATCGAACAGCTGTTGCAGATGACCAATATCCAGTGACCGCCCAGCGGCCAGCAAAGCACCTTCTACAATTTTTTTTAACTGATCATTTTCCATCGGTATGACGCCTGTTAACCGAGCTAGGAGCGAGCCTTAACGTGAATCGGTCCATAGGGCTCGCTCTGTACAATTTCAATAAGAGACTCTTTGATCAATTCCATCAGCGCCAAGAAAGTGACCACCACACCGCTGCGACCCTCTGCCAACGTGAACAGACTGACAAATGGCAGAAACTGTTTACCCTTCAGGGCCTCCAGCACATGGGACATCCGCTCCCGGGTGGACAAACGCTCAAGTTGCACCTTGTGGCTCTCGAACATCTGCGCACGACGCAGCACATCGGCAAGCACCAGCAACAGCTCTTTCATGACAACGTCCGGCTCGGGCCGTACCTGCCGGCAATCCGGTGCTTTTGCCGTGGCCATAAACACATCACGACCGAGGCGCGGCAGGTCATCAATGTCTTCAGATGCCTGTTTAAAGCGTTCATATTCCTGAAGCCTGCGGATTAATTCGGCCCGGGGGTCCTCTTCATGCTCTTCGGCCACCTGACGGGGCAACAGCATACGGGATTTAATCTCCGCCAGCATCGCAGCCATCAACAGGTATTCGGCGGCCAGTTCCAGTTGCATGGATTGCATCATCTCAATGTAAACCATGTACTGCCGGGTAATCTCCGCAACGTTGATCTCGAGAATATCCAGGTTCTGTCGACGAATCATGTAAAGCAACAGATCCAGGGGCCCCTCAAATGCCTCGAGAAAAACCTCCAATGCTTCGGGTGGAATGTACAGATCCCTGGGTATCTCGGTGATCTGACGCCCCAACACGACAGCAAAAGGCATTTCCCCCTGTAAAGGGTGAGGCAATATCTCGGAAACCGGATCCGCTTGAGTTGTCTCTCCTTCCGGAGTGGCTGTCATAACCATAAATCACTTTAGGCAGATGGCGTGGGGGGCCAAGTATTGGACCCGGGCATTATACGGTGACTGGCAATCACAGCCACTGAGCGAGGATAGTACGGTCAGGCAATAACGTCTTCAAACCGGCCAACCCCCTGGCGGGTAACCTGGGGTACCTCACCGGAGAGATCAACCACGGTAGTCGCCTCAAGACCACAATACCCCCCGTCAATGATCAGATCCACATGATGCTCGAGGGTATCACGAATATCATAGGGATCCGTCAACGGGTATTCATCCGCCGGCATAATCAGTGTGACACTCATCAGGGGTTCACCCAGTTCCTCAAGTAGCGCCAGCGCGATCGGGTTGCCCGGGACCCGGAGTCCAATCGTTTTCCGCTTCGGGTGCATAAGCCGACGGGGCACTTCGGCGGTCGCGTCCAGGATGAATGTATAGGGTCCTGGCGTATAGGTCTTCAACAGGCGAAACACCTGATTGTCCACCTTGGCGTAGGCCGACAGTTCGGAAAGATCGCGGCACATCAGGGTAAAGTTGTGATGTTTATCCAATTGGCGTATCTGACGGATTCGGTCCAGCGCTTTTTTGTCGCCAATCTGGCAACCGAGGGCATACGCGGAATCGGTGGGATAGACAATAACACCACCGGCACGGACAATTTCCACAGCCTGACGAATCAGTCGCAGCTGGGGGTTTTCAGGGTGAATAGAGAAAAACTGACTCATTGGCAAACATCTGTAACTTTCCGCGCAGATTATTACACATTTGCCAGTCAATAAAGGCAGAAAAAGTATTTCTGATTGAAGCGGCCCCTACAAAGACAGATCAAACACAAAAACCGTCAACAACATTCATGCATCAAAAGCGGGGTGAAGAAAAGCGTTCTCAAAATCTGCCGCCGAAACAGGCTTGCCAAAATAATAGCCCTGGCATGTATCACAGCCCAATTGCTGAAGAAGATGGTACTGCTCTTCCGTTTCCACACCCTCGGCAACCGTACTCAGTCCCATACTCTTGGCCAATGCCACCACCCCGCTGACAATCGCCTTGTCATTTTCATCCCGATCAATGTCCCGGATAAACATCCGGTCAATCTTGAGCACGTCGACCGGCAATCGCTTGAGATAATTAAGTGACGAGAAACCGCTACCGAAGTCATCAATGGCCAGTGTCAGCCCCATCTTGCGAAGTGCATTCAGGTCGGACTCCAGCGCCTCGGGATTTTCCATCAGCGTGTTTTCAGTAATCTCCAGCTCCAGAGATTGCGGACTGATCTCATATTTGTCGATAAGATTACTTATTTTCTGACGAAAATCCTCCAATTGAAGATCCTTGCTGGAAAGATTCACAGCCATCTTCATCTCGCTACCGTTGTCACGCCAGATTTTGAGCTGTTTGCAGGCATTTTCGAGAACCCAGTCACTGATTTTGTTAATCAGACCAGACTCCTCCGCGAGAGGAATAAACGTATCAGGAGACAGTAGTCCATGTTTGGGATGCTGCCACCGGATAAGCGCCTCTGCTCCGATCATTTTTCCCGACGCCGTATCTATCTGGGGCTGGTAATAGAGTATCAGCTCATCATCTGCAGCGGCGTGGCGCAGTTCGCGCTCGACTTCCATACGGCGCACCATTTCGTCTTCCATGCCCTTGATATAGAAACAATAGCCATTGCGGTGCTCTTTGGCGCGGAACATCGCTGAATCAGCATGTTTCATCAGCGAGCCGACATCCTGCCCATCATCGGGGAAAACGGAAATACCGATACTGGTGGTGACAAACATTTTTTGCTGTAAAAAAACAAATGGCTGGCCCAATGCATCGCAGATTTTGCCCGCAATTTTGGAAACGATATCCCGATCCGTCACGCCTTCAAGGACCACAGTAAACTCATCGCCACCGAGCCGAGCCACAAAATCCTGGTTCCTTACGCAGCGCTGTATCCTCTCCGATACGGCTTTTAACAATAGGTCACCGGCATCGTGGCCCAGGGTATCGTTGATCATTTTGAACCGATCAAGGTCGAGGAACATGATAGCAACCATTTTTTCCTCAATCTGTGCACGATTGACCATCACCCGGAGCTGTTGCATCAGATTGGTTCTGTTGGGCAAACCGGTCAACGGGTCGTGATAGGCCAATTGCCTGACATGCTTCTCTACCTTATTCGCATGAATCAGTCGCGATACGCGCTGTTTGAGCACAGCAAAATGGATGGGTTTTGGGATATAGTCAGAAGCGCCGGCAGCGAAAGCCTTGACGATGGCTTCTTCATTATCCAGTGCCGTAATCATCAATACCGGCGTATTAGCGCCCTTAGGCAGTTGACGGATTCGCTCACAGGCAGTGAACCCATCCACCTCGGGCATCATGGCATCCATCAAGACCAGGTCGGGCATATCACGTTGACACATGGAAATCGCCTGCATGCCATTGCCCGCCTCCTCAATCACATAATCCTCATTTTTGAAAACGTTCTTTAACGCCAGTCGCATGGAACGATCATCATCAACTACCAGAATGTGATAGCTCTTTTTGCGGACTTTGTCAGCATCGTCCGAGTCGGGTATGAATTCTTGAAGATCCTTGCTGAGAGTGGCAAAGGCTCCTTTAAGTTGTTCGAACAGACTATCGACACCAGCGAGATCGTCAATCGCACCTTTTTCTTCAATCGTTTTGGCCAGTTCTGTGACACGCCGGGCACCAAAGTTGGACGCACTGCCCTTCACCGTGTGCGCGAGCTCTCTCACTTGGCGGCCATCGTTCTCTGTAATGGCATGTTTTAGCGACTGAAGATACACAGGCGTGTCTTCAAGGAACGCTTCAATCATTGAAACGATTACCTCCCCAACGCTTGCTTTTAACTCCTGAATAACCAGCGGGTCATAACTGAAGCCGGAGATATCCACACCACGAACAGAAAAGAGGTCGTCATCCACCTCGTTACCGGTGGATTCATCTTCGTCTGGCGGCACCCATTTCAGGAGCATTTTTTCCAGGTCATCAATACGCAGAGGTTTTGACAAAAAATCGTCCATACCCGCGTCCATGCAACGATCCACTTCCAATTGGGTATTGTTGGCAGTCATCGCGATAATAGGAATACCGGAGCTGTTATCATGGCCGCCTTCGTACATCCTGATCTGCCTGGTCGCATCGTAACCATTCATGACCGGCATGTAACAATCCATCAAAACCGCATCAAAGCGATTGCGAATGACTGCCTCTACAGCACCCTTGCCCGTATCGACCAGCTCGCACTGGCACCCCATACGCTCAAGCATGGCGATCGCCACTTTTTGATTGGGACGATTGTCATCCACCACCAGAATTTTTCGCTGTCGGCTATACAGTTTGTTGATCGTTTTAGAGGTTGTTTTTTTCTCATCAGGCTCGGCGACACCCAGGAATAACTGTTCCAGGCAACCTTTGATTTCGGTGGTTCTCAAGGGTTTGTTGAGACGCGCCATGCCAGCCATCTTTTCCAGGCCACCCGTTACCCAGGGATTATTGAGAACAGCTATCAAGGTATCTTTCAGGGAAGGCTCTTCCTTGACCAGCTTGAGAAAATCAGGTCCCTTCAGACCCGGCATATCTTCATCAATCAGGAGAATATCCAGCTCTTCATCATCTGCGGACATTTTGCGGATGAGCTCCAGTGCTTTGAACCCCGAGTCGGTTGCATCGCAACGAATTCCCAACCTATCCAGTTGTTGCACACCAAAGTCGCGCACGATGGGACTATTATCGACCAGCAAAGCCCTCTTACCAGAAAGGGTGGTAGCTGTAGTCATCCCGGTATTTTGAGCGCCTCTTATTTCCGTCGGCAAGGTGAACCAGAACGAGCTTCCATTGCCCTGCTCACTGGACACTCTGATATGCCCGCCCATGAGTTCAACAATTTGTCTGCTGATCGCCAAACCGAGGCCAGTTCCTTCGTATTGCTTTGTGCTGGATGAATCCACCTGGGTAAAAGCCTCAAAAATACGGTTCTGGTCTTCAACCGTAATCCCGATACCGGAGTCGCGAACCTCAAATTGCAACATAATCTGTTCAGGGGGAGCGTTATCAGCATTCTCAATAACCGTCACATAGACTGCGACCTCCCCGATATCGGTAAATTTGATCGCATTGCCCAACAGGTTAATCAGCACCTGTCGAATCCTCGACGCGTCGCCATGAATGACAGACGGCACCTGCTCACCAGCCAGGTACCCCAGATCGATTTTCTTCTTTAGCGCCTGATTTGCCAGCAGACCCGTCACTTCATCCAGAAGCTCGTAAAGGTAGCAGTCTTCCTTCTCAATGGTCAGGTTATGGGTATCAATTTCCGAGAAAGTAAGAATTTCATCGATCAATTCCAGCAAGCCTTCACCAGAGGTTTTTGCTGTTTCCACATACTCGAGCTGCTTCGGGCTCAACCCCATGGTCATCAACAGATCCAGCATGCCCAGGACTGCGTTCATCGGAGTGCGCAGTTCATGCGTCACATTGGCCGCAAATTCTCCTTTGATACGGGCGGACTCCAGCGCCGCAGACATGGCTCTTACCAACTCCTGTTGTCGACTTTCCAGGGCCTCCATCATGGAATTGAAAGCATGCTGCATATCGGTAATATCGGCGGGGCCGCCCAGATCTGCGCGAATCACAGAATCACCTTCTTCAGCGCGCTTCATGGTTATCGAAAGCTTTTCCAGAGGATTGGTCAGGCGACGGGAAATGCCCAACAGCAACAACAGCAGAATCACAGCAATAATCATGGAAATGAATAGGTTGCTCTGCAGAATACTTTGTTCCATCAAAATCAAAGCATCCTTGCCAACAACAACCGAGATATAGCCCAGCGTCTCCCTCTCAGACTTACCATCATCAGAATACTCTTCCCAGAGGGCATCCTCGGTTTTCCCGGCAAGAACGGGAGCATTGAACACCCAATGATTATCATCCTCGTGAATGAGACTGACTTCATCTGAGTGAACGCCTGACTGCAGCGCCTCATCACCGCCAGCATAGAGAACCTCACCCGTATCCAGCATCACGGTTACCGCTTTGACGCCGGGGAAGTTAAGCGCATTATCCACCAGATCCTTGGCGCTCTCACGACTCTGGTAGAGAAGAGACAGTTCGCCCTGTCTGGCAAGCGACTCTATGACCTGAAAGCCCTGTTGCAGTTGGCCATCACGAAAGATCTTACTTGAAATGTTGCTGACTGCGAGAGAGGTGATCAGTGCCATCACCAGAATACCAACCACAAAAATCAAGGCCAGCTGGTGCCTGAATTTCATATTGCTGGTTTTGTTTCTGGAAAGCCCCATGGTTCAATAATTACCTGGCCGGCAACAATAGATTGACTTCGTCCCTGAGTTTGGAAGAAAGAGAGAGCCCCAAGTGATTCCCTGTCCGCTCATTAACCGCCAGCAGTACATCCTGAAGCGGGCTCATCTTCTGATCGACATCGCTGGTGAGTATTCTATTGGCTAGGTTGGCGAGGCTTGCACCCATCTTTCGATTATCCGGGTAAACGGCGAACAGGGCACCGTGTTTTACATGCAGTGGATTCGAGGAAAACACCACCAGATTTTTTTTCCATGCCACATCCAGCAACATCGATAAAATGGCGCTATTCACAAAAGAGCCATCCTGCAAAATCCAGACGGCATCACCCGAGCTAGCATGCTTCGTCAATTCCGCATAGATTGCAGCGGCCTCTCTGATATCTGCCCCTTGATGAATAATCAACTCCTTCCCCTGACTGGCCAGAAACTCACTGGCTCCAAGCAGTTGAATATCTTCTCCCGGGGTTTTTTTTACCACATGAACCCGCTTGACGGCGGGAGACAACATAATCAGTTTCTCCAGGATAACCTTTGAATCGGGAATCATTAAAATTCCCGGAAACGGATATCGTGCATCGTTTACAGCCCCCAACACGACGGGAACCTGATTTTTTTCCAATTCCAGGCTCAACACACTTCTCTGGCCCAGTGCCAATATGACATCGGGACGATTAGCCTTAACAATGGGTAAGGCAACCTCATTTTCGTCCAGAGAAACGAGCGTTGTTCGCCCCCGGAATTCCTCTTGTGCGCCGGCTGAAATATCTTCAAAAATTTTTGAAAACGGAGCGCGAATCTCCGGATAGAGAACAAGCAGCTCAGCACTGACTGTATGGCTACTCAAACCCGATAAAAATAGCATCAAAAACAGCATAACCGCTGTAAAAAACGAGCGGCTGGCAAATACAGAAGAGTTAAGAAATAGTTGTTTCATCCTTGGATCCTGTCGAATGACCGACTGCAGCATTCCCTAATAGTTATAACGTATTTCAGCCATGATAGTCTGACCCGCCAGTGGTAGATCGTCGGGTATAAAAGCACCAAAATCCGAATTTGGGCTGGGTTCACGGGCATCTTCATCAAAGAGGTTTTTGACAATCAGCGCCACATCTATCCCACTCCACAGGGACTTGCGGCGCAATGTAACATCGACCAAGGCATAATTATCAATATCGGAACGGGCATCCCCCCCTGCACGATTTCGATCCATGACCCAGTTCGCCTGCAGGTTGAGGTTCCAATGCTCGGCAAACTGCCAATTCATCTGCGCATACAGTTGTTTTTCCGGCGAGTTTGCGGCGTCTGTATCGAGATTTCTGTCTTTAGATTTCTGCCAGGCGAAATTACCAATCAGTTTGAGGCGCTCTGTTGCGCTCCAGCGTGCCTCAAACTCCATACCGTGTCCGGTTTGCTCACCCGCGTTTTGGGCCGTGCTGGTACTGCCACCGGGGTCGGAAACAAACTGAATAATATCGTCCCATTCATAATAAAATGCATTGACGTTGAGTATCAGATCGTAATTCGGACGATAGTCAAAGGCAATTTCGTAACTTTTCAATTCTTCAGGATCCAGTGTTGGATTCCCCAGAAGAAGCGGGTTGTTAATTGCCCGCGTTTGCACAAAGGAAGGAGCTCTGAAGGCTTCACCATAAATAAGCTTGGTGGTCAGTTTCCTGGTGGTGGACCAGACCAGGGCGAAACGCGGATTTACCGTATCACCGAAATCCGAGTAGTGATCATAGCGAACGCCTGCGGTCAGCTCCCAGTCGTTGGCAAGCTGCCAGATATCCTGTAAAAACAGGTATTTGTTTATCCGCTCGTCTTCTTCGAGAAAAACTTTTTGGGTATCACTCACATCCACCACTGGCCCCCCGGGAATAATAATAGGAGGCTCAGTGGACGGAGGGAACTCAAAGTTTTTCGACTCCTTTACCTTGTAAACATCGCCGTAATAATAACCCGTGCCAAAACCGATTTCGTGTTTGTCTATCCCCGTATAAAAACTGGAAATATTCAGCCTCGAGTGACGCTCGTAGACTTCCGGGCTACCAATCACACCATCAGGGAAACCACCCGGATAGATTGGTAAGAGGGTCTCGGGGTCAAAAAACGGCCCCGTCGATCCCGCCGGGTAAAGCACCAGATCGCCCTCCACTTCCTGAGTGGTGTGCAGGTAGCTGGCCTGAATCTTTAAAGAGAGGTCCTTGATTATCGCTTTATTGTCATAGGTCAGATCAGTGTTGAATCTTTGGCTGGATAACCTGTTATCCGGAGCTAGCGCCTGTGCTGTACCAACGCCATCACCTGCATTATTCCTGGATTGGAGCCCACCACGTAACGTCAGGTTTTTATAGACCAGCTCCAGTCGGGCATCATAGTTTTCGCGCTGGGTGTTCACAGAACCCGGTGCCAATGAGGCATTGGTTCCACTGAACATATCCCAGAGGGATTGAGCGTCCGCTTTTATTTTTTCATTAAAACCATCGGTTTTTTGCCCCTCCAGGATGCCATAAAATTTCAGATCACCTATCGAGCCACCTTTACTGACCCAGAAGTCCTTGGTATTAAACGTACCGTACCGGGCTCCGGCCTCAAAATGCTCTTCCCCATTGGCCTCGTGGGTGACAATATTGATGACACCGGCAAAAGCATCCGCACCATACAGGGCGGACCCCGGCCCTCTGATCACCTCGATTCGGGATATCGACTGAACTGGCATGCCTCCCCAGACAACATTTCTGTCCCCTTGAAACAGGTTAGTAATCGGGATGCCATTAATCAGCATTAAAACCTGAGGGTTGAGGCCCGCGTAGATCCCACGGAAGGTGTAGATCGGATTATAGCCAGTGCTATCCCGGGCCACATGCAACCCGGGGATGGTCTCCAGCACATCATCGATATCGCGTGCACCAATTTTTTCTATTTCTTCTGCGGTAACAACAGAGGCAACGGCCGGTGCCTTGGCAATAGGTTGAGTCACCCCGGTGGCAATACTGATAAATTCTTCGCCACCATACAGGGACATCAGCTCCAGATCGGAGTCAGCCACCGACTTATCAGCAATGATTGTTAACGAAGCCATCATCAAGAATGGCGCAAATATCATTTTTTTCATTGTCTATTTACCCCAAACCCTCAATTGTTCTGTGCCTTCATAATTGATGCGAGTTGTTCGCAACGGAAAAAAAGCACCTTCCGGTTTCTTGCTGGCGTCGATAAAGCAGGGAATCACACCCGCAGTAAAAGCTAGAGTTGCCAGATGATAATGATCGTCTGGAGAATAACCTTCGTCTGCCATAAGAGCAGCGGCTACCCCAGAAATATTGATAGTGTATCCATAGCGGGAAGATGACAAATATTCATCAACCTTAAATGCCAACTGAGTATACTCACCATGCCCGGCATCAAGTGAGTGAGCAAATTCCATTAAGGGCGCAACTCGCTCATCTCGGTCAGTGATGGGTCGCCCATATCCATATACATTCCTGTATTTTTTTAATTCTCCTCGAACAACATCTTCAAGCATTTGACCGCTCTTAATTTTAGCCATCGTGCGATAGAGAAAATCCATAGCCCCTTTTATTGGTTTTAATCCATATATGGTGGCTTCTGTAACAGCAAGCGCCCCCGATGATGCCAGCACGCCTGTAGAGCGGGCTGTAGCGGCCAGCGCGGCTACCCTATTGTTCCATAAACGTGGATCGGGAAAACTACAACTGATAAGCCAAATACCCTCAAATAAACGGGCTATACGCTCAGACTTTTTTCCAGTAACACCGTAGAGGAGATATTGATGCCAACGGTAATTTCTTAACTCCGTTAGAACATCTTTACCCCTTAATGTGACTTTTTCTCCCGGAAACCATGCCCCCATGGATGTTTCCCAATTATCTTCGTACTTTTGCAGGTCATCCGGCATGCTCAATCCTCATCGCTCACTTGATCGTAAGGCATAAGTTTCAGGCCATTTCCAAAAAAAGGATATCGACGCCATCCCAGTTTTTCCTGCTCAAGTGCGTGTACTGCAGCGCCGGGCAACCGAAGCAGCATAAAAAGAATTTCCGATTCTTCAGCGGAAAGTGACAAATCATTCATTGCGGCAGCCGCGACACCGGACATTGCCAGAGGTGCACCCGCAATAGCTTCAAGTTTTTCACGATGCTGCATCAGCCAGACAAGGCTATCCCCTTCACTTATTTCGGCAAGATACGCCAGGGTTTGCCTGACAGGTTTAGGGCAGCTGACCCCATTTGGATCAAAACCCGGGGCATGCTCCATCGGCATCCAGACATCAACGCGTTCTTCCTGTGGAGGGGATTTAATAATCGCTTCCCAGGCGGCAAGATCCGTACCGCATGTCTGCCAACAGTTAACCGCCGTATAAACTTCGCGGCCACCACCCAGGTTTCCCGCCCCCACTGAAATTGAGGCCATCAGTGCCGATGCCCGGGTAGACCCTCCCACAGCGGCACACATCGCTGCACGCACACTGTGGTCGCGCAGCCCCGGATTGGCTAAAGCAAGTGCCAGACCTTCCAGAAGCTTTGACGCCTCGGCCGTGGGCGGCTCGTGCTTGAAAAGCAGGTACAGATAATCAATGTAGCTGGCATTGCGCAACACATCCCCAAACACGTCAAAGCCGGCACAATAGCAGGCAGCTGCCGCAAATGGATTGTCATCCTCGGGCACTTCACGCCAGATTCTGGTGGTGATCTTTTCCTGTTTATCTTCGTCAATCATAATTATTGTGCAATCAAACTGGTTCGGACGCTGATAGGTGGAACCTCATCCCTATCTATTCTGACATCAAGCAACGTGGGGCCCTGTCGATTACAAATCACGGCGATATCCAGTGACAACAGGTCGTCCGGTGAATTGATGACATGAGACTCAACACCCATCGCCTTGGCAAACGCAGCAAAATCGGTCTCAGGTATCTCAGTACCAATATTTTCTGCACCGGTAAGCCTCTGTCCATGCTTTACCATACCGTAGCCCCCATCATTGAGCACGACAAAAACCACCGGTAACTTTTCCTGTGTGGCAACTGTGATTTCCTGCCCATTCATCAGAACACTGCCGTCACCCGTGATGCATACGACGGGATTACCCGGTCTGGCCAGGGCTGTACCAATAGAACTCCCTATCGCCCAACCCATAGAGGCAAATTCCAGTGCTGCACGAAATAGCCCTCCATGGGCATCTCGCTTACCAGCAAGCCGGCGATCATAGGGGTGAAGGTAATGTGTCGCCCAGGCAAAGCTCGCTCCCGTATCAGCAAGGTAGCGCGTATTGGGCGGAAACAGGTTGGATAACTCTCTCATCAACCGTTGAGGTTTGATAGGGGAGGCATTGGAAAGATAGCCCTCTTCATCGTCAATGGTGAAATAGCGCTCATGCTCAACATCTTCAGCATGAGTTTTATTGGGTACGCCCGCATCAATTGCATGCAGCTTAACCCTGCAGTCACCTTCATAGCGTGAAACCAGTCGCTCAAAAATTGAAGAAAGGCGGCCGCGCACATGCAACTTGGCCATAGGACTGCGAGTAAAATTAACTTCGGCAGACTCCACATGAATCATACGTTTGGTTAGCAACCATTTTGTATCCCATCCATCTGTTGCCCACTCGCCTAAACTTGCTCCAATTGCGACCACGAGATCAACAGACTTATCCACTAAAACCTCTTTCGCACTACTATGTCCGGCAAAACCAATCACCCCACGAAAAAGAGGGTGGTACGGGCTCACCAACCCTTTGCCGTGCGGAGTAACCAGTAATCGTGCACCAACTTCGACAGCTAGGCTCAATATACTGCCAATGGCTTCACTGGCTTCATCACCAACGAGAAATACCGGATTCTTTGCAGAGATAACTTCCTCATAGAGCTTGTCGACAGCAAGATCATCTATTAATGACGGACGTTCCAGCAGATCAGAGAGGTTATAGGCCGGCGTTTTGGTCTGGGTCACAGCCCGCATAACGTCAAGGGGCACACTGAGATGAACTGGGCCGGAGGGGGATTGGAAGGCTGTCATGACAGCAGTTGCCAACTTGCTTTCAAACTGCTCAACATGAGAAACAAGGGTATTGTAGCGGGTACAGTGCTCAAACAGTCCGACTGTATTGATACCTGTACAGGATGATTCCTGAAATGCACCTCGCCCAAATGTAGACAGTGCAGTCTGCGCTGTAATCACCAACATCGGGATATTGTTTTCATAAGCTGAAGCCACACCCGTAATCAGGTTGGTGGCGCCGGGCCCGGTGGTTGCGCAACAAACACCCAGCTTGCCGGTATTCCGCGCATAGCCGTCGGCCATAAAGGCAGCACCGGTTTCATGCCTGGCGATAACCGCACGGGGGCCACCCCGGCGCTCACTTCGTGCTAACGCATTATAGAGAGGCTCGATAGCTCCACCAGGAATACCAAATATGTATTCCACCCCCAGTTGTTCCAGGTAGGCTATCAACAGATCCCCAAACTCTGCATCCGCTTGCAGTTGCTGCTTCGGCTTTTTACTCATCCCGAGAGCGCCCATATTTTTTTCCTTTCTAATCAAGGAGATAAAACTTTTTCTTAAATCTATTGCGATGGTTTACGCATTATTGCCTTATTTTTATTAAAAATTCAACAAGTTGAACACTTTTAACCTCCCACTTTTCCGGCATCCTCAAGGTATTGGCGGAAGGTCACTTCCGGTCGATAAACCGGTCGCCTTACCTTACAATGGCGGGCCACACACAGACTGTTTAGACCCCGCTAATGAACGAGCTGTCCCCAACACCCCAAAACACCAAAGCCAATAACGGCAAAAGTGAAAGTCTGCTTCTGAACCTACTATTCAACATCATCATTCCCACAGTAATTCTGACCAAACTCAGTGGTGACGACTACCTCGGCACCCGGCTCGCTATTGTGGTGGCGCTGGCGTTCCCCGTCATTTACGGACTAAAAGACTTTGTTGCTGCAAGAAAAATCAATTTCTTCTCCGCACTGGGGGTAGTCAGTGTTTTTTTGACGGGCGGGATCAGTCTTCTTGAACTGGATCCGGCCTATATCGCCATAAAAGAAGCGCTTATTCCCGCCATATTCGGGCTGGCTACCGTTGTCTCCCTGAAAACGCCCTACCCACTGGTAAAAACGTTTCTATACAATGACAAAATACTCCAGACAGATCGTGTAGCCGCTGCACTGACAGAAAAGGGCAATGGTCTGCATTTCGAGAAGTGTCTATCCAATGCTTCCTGGATGGTAGCCGGGTCTTTTTTCCTGTCATCCCTACTGAATTATCTGCTGGCCACACTGCTGATCACTGCGCAGCCGGGTACAGTTGAATTTAACGATCAACTGGGCAAAATGACGGCGTTGAGTTTTCCGGTCATTGCTCTTCCAGCCATGCTGGTGTTGATGGGAGCACTATTTTATCTCTTCAGAGGGATTACCAAATTGACCGGTTTATCCCTTGAAGATGTTATTCACCACCACGACAAAAAAGGGAAGTAAGCCCATGTGGTATGCCATTATCAGCCAGGATGTAGCAAACAGCCTGGAACTGCGACTGGCTTCCAGACCCGCCCACCTGGCAAGACTGGAAGACCTGAAAATGGAAGGGAGATTACTGCTTGCAGGCCCCCATCCTGCTGTGGACAGCGAAAACCCCGGCGAAGCGGGCTTTTCCGGCAGCCTGATCGTGGCAGAATTTGAATCACTGGAAACTGCAACAAAATGGGCCGACGCCGATCCTTATAACAGTGCTGGAGTCTATGCCAGTGTTATGGTCAAACCATTTAAAAAGGTACTGCCTTGAATTCATCACAGCCGTTAGAGACATTTATGCTCAAAATCATGCGACTAGTTTCAATGGCAGCATTAGTGCTGCTCGCAAGCCCGGTCAATGCGGAGACAATTTATGTCTCTGACGAATATACAGTTCCATTGCGATCCTCACCGTGCGCAAGGTGCGCTATCCTGCACCGTGGCATTAAAAGCGGCACCGGTATGACACTGGTGGAAACCAACGGTGAGGGCTGGACACATGTCACCACGGCGAGTGGCCTTGATGGCTGGATGCCATCGCAGTATCTGCAGAAAGAACCTGTTGCACGCGACCTGGTCGAACGCATGAATACCCAGCTGTCTGCCGCTGAAAAAAAAGTTCGGCAATTGACAGAAAGGTTAGCGCAACTGGAGGAAGAAAATGCCCAATCGCTGTCCGAGCTCAATCACCTGAAAGAGACGAATGATGAAGTGAGCAGCGAACTATCGTCTATTAAGAAAATGTCTGCCAATGCCATTTCGATGAATGCACAGAATCAGGAATTGCTGGAGCGCAACGGGATATTGCAAAATGAAATCGATGTGTTGAAAGCAGCCAATCATCAACTGGAGAGCAGCGAAAGAAACACCTGGTTCCTCTATGGCGCCCTTGCGGTGCTGATGGGATCAATGCTAACTGTCATCCTGCCCAGGTTAAAAAGACGTAAACGATTCTCGGAGTGGGGATAAACCTATGAAGCACCTCATCGCAGCAGCGATATTACTGTTGAGCACAACGGCCTCATTTGCAGCTTCCAATGAACCCGTACAGGTCCTGTTAAAAACCAGCATGGGCGATATTCAGCTGGCACTGGACCCGCAAAAATCACCAACGACCGTCGCCAATTTCGTCCAGCTCCTGAAAAACAAACATTATGACGGCCTGATTTTCCATCGGGTCATACAGGGCTTCATGATTCAGGCCGGTGGCTTCAATGAGTACATGAGCCCCAGGGAACCCAACAGCAAACCAATCAAAAATGAGTCCTATAATGGACTCAAAAATCACAGGGGCACGGTAGCCATGGCGAGAACATCCGACCCCAATAGTGCCAGGGCCCAGTTTTTTATCAACCTTGACGACAACTGGAATCTGGATAAAACCCCGCAAAATCCGGGTTATGCGGTATTTGGAAAAGTGACCAAAGGCATGGAGGTGGTAGACAAAATTGCCCGTGTCCCGGTCGGCAAATCAGGCCCCCACGATGATGTCCCTAGGCAACCAGTGCGGATTATTGAAGCAACCCTGCTGGATGCCCAATAAAACATGGGTATCGCACTCAGCGTCAACCTCAATAAAATTGCCCTGATTCGCAACTCCCGTGAAGGGAACTACCCGGATCTGATTGAACATGCCAGGGCCTGTATCAACCATGGCGCTAACGGCATTACGGTGCACCCCAGACCGGACCAGCGCCATGTTCGACCCGGGGATGTATTGCAACTGGCCGAGCTGCTCAAGCCATTACCTGAAATTGAATTCAATGTTGAGGGCAATCCGTTTGCAGCCCAGAGGGGCGACTACCCGGGCCTGACTTCACTGGCAGAAGCAGCGCTACCCGACCAGTGCACACTGGTGCCGGATACGGATCACCAGCTCACCTCTGATCACGGGTTTGATCTGACTCAAACAGCCGACAAACTCTTACCGGTGATCGAAAAACTGAAGTCCCTTAAAATCCGGGTCAGCCTGTTTATGGATCCCATTCCCGAACAGATTGAGCTGGCAAAACAACTCGGTGCGGACCGTATCGAACTGTATACTGGCCCCTACGCCGCAGCCTGGAACAGTGACCCGGATACACTGGAAAACCTGTATCAACAGCACAGGCAAGCGGCTTTACTGGCCTCGGAACTCGGCCTCGGCATCAATGCCGGACACGATCTCAACCTGGACAACCTGCCCAGGTTCTCGACCATTCCCGGCCTGAAAGAAGTCTCAATCGGTCACGCGCTGATTGTGGATGCAATTACTCTGGGGCTGGCAGAAACCGTCAAAGCCTACAAAGCCATTCTTGAAACGACAACAAAAACCCAGAAGACCAGGTAATAACCCCTTACATCCTTTCAGGCTTCCCCGGTTTCACTAAGCTGCTGACAGCCAATACAACGAACCGATTCAGGTTTTATCTCAAGCCGCCGGGTATCAATCAGCTCGCCGCACTGTTCACAGCAACCGTATTATGCAGTGACCGCAAGGCCTGCTCTACCGCCACCAGACGCTTGCGATAAGCAGCTCTACTGGCATGAGACATCTGTTGCTGTTGCAGTGCATCCATTCTCGATAACCTGCCGACCATGGTTTGGTCGAGGGCCACGGTTCGACTCGCATCTGTGGATATATTCAGCAACTCCCGGGGTTCGATCCGCGAATGGTCCAACAGATCCCTGAAATGATCTAACTGTTTATCGGTTAACTTCTGCATAGGCTTATAATACGGGTTTATCGGTTTCGGGTTGCACACAATGACACAGCATTATAATGCGCCCGCCCAAAGGGGCGAGTATCTCGAGCGGAAGCGTTTCTTTGACAAAATGCTCACCATCTATGGGCGCAAGCCGGTGCTTGAAGCACTCGAAGACCATACTCTTCCCTGTTACCGGCTCCACCTTGCCGAATCAAATCAGACGGGGGGCATCATTGCCCAGATCATAAAACTGGCCGAAGCTCGGGGCGTGGAAATAAGATTCCACAGCCGTCAGGCCCTGTCGCGTATTTCTCGTAACGGCAAGCAGGATCAGGGCGTGGCAGCGGATCTGGCCTGTCCCAATCATCTCTTGCTGGAAGACTTTCTCGCCAAGCCACCGGCGGACAACTACAGCCTGATTGCCCTGGACGGAATCACCAATCCACAAAATCTCGGTATGATTATCCGCTCGGTTACCGCCAGCCCCTGCCACGGGCTGCTGTTACCCGCCCAGGGTATTGCTGCCATTTCTCCACTGGTCATAAAGGCCAGCGCCGGAACGCTGTTCAAGAGCAGGCTGATTCACTGCGACAACCTGGCAGAGGCGCTTGAGGCACTCAAGCAACAGGGCGTCACCTGCTGCGCCCTGTCCTCTCACGGAGAAAACACACTCACCGATTTCCGTCCGCAAACACCGGTCGTTTATGTGTTGGGTAATGAAACAGAAGGGGTTTCCAAAACCGTTAATGACTGCTGCACAACCCTCCTTCGGATTCCCATGCACAATGGCGTGGAATCATTGAATGTGGCAGTCACAGCAGCCCTGCTGGCTTTTCGGGAATCCTGTTGAACCGATCAACCTTCCCGCGAGTCATTGGGCAATGGTTGCCAGAGATCGCTGAATTTAATCGCAACTAACGCCGTTACTACAGTCAATGCGCCCAGTGTACCAATGGCAGTCAGCACCCCCACGGCAGCGATGGCATGACCGCTGAGCCACGCACCGACTGTAGCAGCACCAAACAGTGATAACTGGTACACAGAGACCACCCTTGCCCGATACTTCTGGGGTGACTCCTCATGGGTTAGTGAGCGACCCAACATCATTGCAACCCCCGAGGCGCCCCCCCACAGCAACACCAACAAAAATAGTAGCCAGACTGGAGGGTGAAGGGCAATGATGATCAGAAACAGGCCACGTATCAGCAGACTGGCTAACAACACCCTGCCGGGCTGCCTGAACCGCCCCACCAGTCGAATAATAATCACATTGGAAATGATCACACCCAACATAAAGGTGAACTGGATGGAGGCAAAAAAGGACGCCCCCTGCTGGTAAACCTCACGGGTCAGAAGGGGCATGGCAACAAGATAGAGCCCAAAACCGAGAAAACCGGTT
>DDNV01000048.1:8630-24176 GCA_002341315.1 Cellvibrionales bacterium UBA2511 | reverse complement strand
AAACCGGTTGCCGCAACCACCATCATCAACTGAAATAACCGCCGATGATGCCACACCAGTTTCAAGCCGGACATCATGTCCACCCAGGTAGAACCGCGGCGACCCATACTGCTCTCTGGCAAATAACCCAGGCTGTTTCGCAGCAACCAACCCGAAGTGGCCAACATTACCAGTTGAAGACCGATCAATGGCAACAGGCCGATTCGATCCATATAGCCGGCCAGGAAAATACCGGCACTTTGGGCAGTAAACTGCACAAAAGAAGCCCTGGCGACAGCCTGTTGCAACTGGCTGTCCACAACACGCGACAAGAGACTTTCTCTGGCGGGCTGCACGAATGCGGTAATAGTGCCAAAACAGAACCCGTAGAGCAGCATTACACTGAAGGATAGCTGTCCTGACCACAGTGCTCCCATCAGCAACAGGCAAGGCAGGTTATAGAGTAGATAAAGCCGAAACAGGTGCTGCCCGGGATGGCGATTATCCGACATGACACCGCCCCACAATACAAATAACAGCTGTGGCAACATCAGGGCCATCTGCGCAATACCAACACGCTCGGGAGATTCATTCAGAACACCGACCAACAGCCAGGGAAACAGCACGATTTGCAAACCGTGCGCAAAGGAACTCACCCCCATACCCTGCAGGTAAAAACGAAAGCTGCCGGTCGGACTGTCCGTTAAGGCGTTAGGGTTATCATTCATTTGCGATAAAAATAGTCAGAAAAGCGCCATTAAAGGCTCGAAAACAGCCATTCAGGAAAGAAACTGTAATATTTTGTCAAAGCAGTCCATGCGTCTTGAAAAGGGCCAACAGCTGATCTTCATCCATGATTGGAATCTCCAGCTCTCTGGCTTTTGCCAGCTTGCTACCCGCACCGGGCCCTGCTACCACACAAGCAGAACCAGATGACACACTGCCCGCCACACGCGCTCCCAATTGCTGCAATTTCTCTTTCGCCTCGGATCTTCCCATTGAGATCAGCGTGCCGGTGAGCACCCAGGTTTCGCCGGCCAGTGGCAGCGATGATTTATCAGGTGCCACCATATCCGGCCAGTCCACACCCGCTCCCTGCAGTTCTTCCACAATCTGCCGATTCTCCGGCTGCTGAAAAAAAGTGCTCACAAAATGCGCCACAACTGGCCCCACATCAGGCACTTCCTGAAGCTGTTCCTCATCCGCTGACTGTAGAGTCTCAAGGTTACCAAAATGCTCTGCGAGAGTACGCGCTGTGGCCTCACCCACCTCGCGAATCCCCAGCGAATAAATAAAGCGTGGCAGCGACGTCTGCTTTGAGGCGGCCACTGCAGCCAGCAAGTTGGCAGCAGACTTGTCCGCCATACGCTCCAGACCCGCCAGTTGATCGACTGTCAGTCGGTAAAGATCAGCCACCGAGCTGACCAGTCCCTTATCCACCAGCTGCTCAACCAGCTTGTCGCCGAGGCCATCAATATCCATCGCCTTGCGAGAGGCATAATGCTTGATCGCCTGTTTGCGCTGCGCCGGACAAATCAGTCCGCCGGAACAACGGGCTACGGCTTCGCCTTTGACCCGCTCCACCGGTGACCCACAGACCGGACAATGATCCGGAAATTCCACATCTCTGGCGTCGGATGGCCGATCTTCGAGGATGACTTTAACCACCTGGGGGATGACATCCCCGGCACGGCGCACGATCACCCTGTCGCCGAGCTTGACACCCAAGCGGGTCACTTCATCCTGGTTGTGCAAGGTCGCATTACTTACCGTAACACCACCTACAAATACCGGCTCCAGCCGGGCGACAGGTGTGACTGCACCCGTTCGCCCCACCTGAAACTCAACACCCAGCAACCGCGTCATCTCCTCCTGCGCGGGAAATTTACGAGCAATCGCCCAGCGGGGAGCCCTGGCGACAAAGCCCAGTCGCCGCTGGGCTCCCAGGTCATCAACCTTGTAAACAATCCCGTCAATGTCATATGGCAGCTGCTGCCGGACAGAGATCATTTTCTGGTAGTAATCAACACAGCCTTGAATTCCCTCTGCCAACTCAATATGGGGGCTGATCAGAAAGCCAAATTTTTTCAACAGATGGAGCGTGCCCATATGTGTACTCGGCCACTGGAGTCCCTCCATACGACCCAGACTGTAGGCCATCATTTCCAGCGGTCGCGACGCGGTGATTCTAGAATCCAGTTGCCGAAGACTCCCCGCTGCCGCGTTCCGGGGGTTGACGAACAGTTTCTGGTCAGTGGATCTGGCCCTGGCATTCAGTTGCTCAAAACCGGACCGGGGCATATAAATTTCACCTCTTACCTCCAGAACCGCCGGCAATTTCTCACCTTGCAAGCTGAGGGGGACAGAATTAATCGTACGCACGTTCGCAGTAATATTTTCCCCGGTGGCACCATCGCCCCGCGTGGCAGCGCGCACCAAATAGCCGTTTTTCGAGAGCAGGCTGACGGCCACTCCGTCCAGTTTCGGCTCACACACATAAACCAGAGAATCCTGGCTCTTAAGGCGATCCTGCAAGCGGCGATTAAAATCCACCAGTTCATCGTCACTGAAGGCGTTATCCAGCGACAACATTGGTACTTCGTGGGTAACCGGCTCAAAGCTACTGAGGGGTTCGCCACCCACCCGCTGAGTGGGCGAGTCGGGGGTCTTCAGCTCGGGAAACTCCGTTTCCAGCCTAGTGAGCCGCTGCATCAAGCGGTCGTATTCAATGTCCGGAACTGAAGGCTCATCCAGCACATAATAACGGTAGTTATGATCATTCAGCTGCCTGCGCAGCGCAGCCGCTTCCTCCCGAACGGCAGAGTCCGGTGAGGCCATTATTCAATTCCGGATAACTGGGTGCGGCAATAATCTGCTATGCGTTGCCGATAGTGCTCTTCGGTCTGCCGGGTGAGGACACTGCGGCTTTCATCTTTCAATGTGCCGCCGAGATCAGTGGCCATCTGCCTGGCAGCGCCCAACAACAGCTCAAAAGCGGCGGCGGGATCATCGACATCCTCCATGGCAAAGAAAAAGCTGACACCCGGTGTGGTAAATTGCTCCATGTCGTTCAGGTCAAAAGTACCGGGATTAACAGAATTGGCCACACTGTAAAGTACCGGCCCGGAGCCATCGTCACTGACATGGCGATGAAAAATCTTCATTGAGCCATAACGCAGTCCCTCCGCAAGCAATGCATCCAGCAGGGCCTGCCCCGCAAACACCTTGTCCTCACCCGCCATCAGATGCATCACCACAACACTGACTACAGAGGCGGGTTTCCGAGTACCGCGCTCTGAACCCGATGCCTTTGTCTCAACGGCATCTGTGCCAGAAGCTTCCTTCTCAACAACCTCCTTCTCAACAACCTCCTTCTCAACAACGTCTTTCTCGGTGGATTCGTTCTCAGGAGCCTCCCCAGCGGGAACGGAAGCACTCTCAACCGATTCCACATGGACAGGTCTGGACGGAGGGAGCGGATCCTCCTGAAAAAGACTGGATTGTTCCGGTTTCTTGAAGGGTACCGTCAATTTGGGTTTATTGGCCTCGGCACGCTGCCTGACAGCCCGGCTCATCTCCTCAACATCGGATTCATTCCGATAGCCGACAACCCGTGCGCCGCCGCCGGGCAACTCGCTACCGTATTCATCCCGCCCGACATCGCTATCAAAAATGGGCTGTTTTCGTTTTGACATATGAATTCTGTCGTAACGGGCATTACGCACACGCCGGATCACATCGAGGACAATCGCCAGTACAACCAGCGCGCCCAATGCAAGCATCATTTCGCGAGCACCAAATTCCATCGTCTTTTTTATCCTGTCAAAATTTCGCTTTGCGAATTTAATAACACTATGGCAACAGCAATAGTCGTCTGGCCAACCCGGGTAATTTACCGGGGTCTGTTAACAGGCCCTAGGCTTCCGCCAACTCCACGGCCTGATTAACATCCACACTGACCAGGCGTGACACCCCCGGTTCGTGCATGGTAACCCCCATCAACTGATTGGCCATTTCCATGGCAATCTTGTTATGGGAAATGTAAATAAATTGCACTCTGGCAGACATTTCTTCCACCATTCTGGCATAGCGCCCAACATTCGCATCATCCAGCGGTGCATCCACCTCATCAAGCATACAAAAAGGCGCAGGGTTCAATTCAAAAATTGAAAACACCAATGCAATAGCTGTCATGGCTTTTTCGCCACCCGACAGTAGATGAATGGTGGTATTTTTCTTACCGGGTGGTCGCGCCATAATCGTAACGCCAGTATCCAGCAGATCATCTCCCGTCAATTCCAGATAGGCGTGGCCGCCACCAAATAATTTAGGGAACAGTTCCTGCAGAGAGCTGTTGATCAGATCAAAGGTCTCCCTGAAACGGGTGCGGGTTTCCCTGTCAATTTTCCGGATCGCATCCTCAAGCGTCTGTAGCGCTTCCTCAAGCTCGGCGTTTTGGGCATCCAGATACGTTTTTCGTTCCGACTCCAGCTTGAACTCATCAACTGCTGCGAGATTGATCGGACCCAGCCGCTGAATGCGGTTGGCCAGCCGTTCCAGCTCTTCCTCCCATTGGGAGAGATCCGCATCTTCTGGCAGTGCGGCCAGCAGACTATCCAGGTCAAAACGGTGCTCACTGATTTGCTCCGCAATCGTTTTACTGCGGGTAGCCAGATCCTGGGCAGAAAGGCGATGCTGTTCCAGCTCCACCCGTTCTGTCTGTATCTGCTGCTCCAGTTGGCTACGCCGTTTTTCGGTTTCGCGCATCTGCTCTTCGATCGTTTCCAGTGCCTGTCTCGCAGTAGTGAGCTCTCTCTCCACTGTCAGACGCCGTTCCAGTTGTGCAGCCAGATCTTCCTGAAGTTCTAGTGTCGGATCTTCATGCTGATTGAATACCGCATGCAACTGCTCGCGGCGCTCCTGCAGTCGGGCCACCTGCACCTGCAAACGTTCAATCCCCTCCAGAACAGCGTGCAACTGAGTGCTGACCGACTTTTCCCGCATGGCCAGTTCATGGCAGTGGTCGCGGTCGTGCCTGGCGGCCTGCCGTGCCCGATCGAGCTCAGCCCGAGAGCTGTCCCGTTGTTGAAGCAATTGCTCACGCTGGACGGTATCCTGCTCCATCATTTCAATGGCAACTGACAGGGATTGTCGAGCAGTTTTGAGGTTTTCCTGCTCCAACTGCTGCTGCTGCAATGCTTCATTGAGCTCATTTTCGGCACGGGTACGACGGGCGGCAAACTGCTCCACCTGCATCTGGTTGGCAGCCAACACGGAGCGAAGCTCCGCGTAGTGGCGCTGCTGTTCAGCCATATCGCGGCTAATGTCCTCACGACTGACTTCAAGCTCCCGCAATGCCTGCTCTGTGGTACTTTTCTCAACCGACAACGCATCAATGATCGATTGACACTCAGACAGCTTACGGGTCAGTGACTCGAGTGCCTGTTGTCGTTTTAAAACACCGGCACGGGCGTCCTGATCGCGCGCTACCCTAAGCCAGTTGACGCCGAGCCACAATCCATCACGCGTGATGACAGATTGCGCTGCTGACAAATGCTTGCGCATTGACAATGCAGCAGAGAGGTTTTCAGCGACCAGCACACCGGTTAATAATGACCCGGCCCACTCACCCGTAACTTTACTGGCAAGAGAACTGGCTAATGCCGACTGAATTACCTCCGTTTCAGTCTGGTCCAGCAAAACCAGGTGACCCTTGCCAAAACTGTCAAGCTGATGACTCACCGAAGTGAAATCATCAACACAAACCGCTTGCAGGTAATTACCCAGCACGGTTTCCACAGCCGTTTCCCAACCCGGCTCCACCTGTAAGGTTTCTGCCAGTTTCGGGTATCCAGTCAGCTCCTGGTTCTCGATCCACTGTTGCTGATCACCCTCACCGCCTAATGCAGCCTGTTGCAGCGCCTCCAGCGATGACTGCCTGCCAAGCATGGACTGTAGCTGACCCCGCTGCTGATCGAGTTCAGCACCGATTTCAAGGCTTTTCTGGCGGGTATTTTCAACTTCAAGGTTCAGACTATCAAGGCGAGCCTGCTGATCCCCGAGGGCCAGCTCAACCTCTGCCAGCTGCGCCTGCACCAAGGCAATTTCTTCCTGTACAGGACTGTCGCTGAGGCCCTGATATTCCTGTTGCACGGTCTCTATCCGCTCGGCCAGTCGCCGTAATACCTGTTCCAGGTGTTGAATCCGGGACTGCTCTACTTCCGCCTGTTGACGGGGCTCGCCGGACTTGAGATTGAATTCGTCCCACTGGGATTGCCAGGTCTGCATGGTTTCCTCAGCCTGGGATAACACACTCTGAGAAAGCTTCTCGGCGGCATTCGCCTTTTCCAGCTGAGGCGCGATTTCCAGCAATTCACCCTGCCATCTTTCAGCCTTCTCGCGATCGACACGCAGATGCTCTTCGGATTCAGCAAAATTACGGTCTGTTTGCATCAGGTCCTGTTGCAGTTCGCGGGCGCGATCCTGCACGTGCTGAATGGCCTGCTCGATTCTTGCCACCTCAGCGCCAATGCTGTAATAGCGCCCCTGCACTTCGTTAAACCTGTCGCCCGACTCCGTGTACTCGTTACGGTGACGCTCCACTGCTGTATCGCAAGCACTGCGTTCCGTAACCAGTGCCTCAACCTTTAACTCAAAACCGGAAATGACCTGGCGTCGCTCGACAATCTGTTCCTCCAGCAATCGCCAGCGGAGTGCCTGCAACTCTGCCTTGATTCGGCGCTCCTCCTTTTTGAATTCGGTATACTTCTCAGCGGCCTGGGCCTGACGCTCCAGTCGACCCAGTTGCCGGCCCAGCTCTTCGCGGATATCGGTGAGGCGCTCCAGATTTTCCTGTGTGCGACGGATGCGGTTTTCTGTATCCCGCCGGCGCTCCTTGTATTTTGAAATCCCGGCAGCTTCTTCAATATAGACACGCAGTTCGTCGGGGCGCGCTTCAATCAAGTTGGAAATCATGCCCTGCTCAATGATGGCATAACTGCGCGGGCCCAGGCCGGTACCGAGAAATATGTCCGTGATGTCGCGTCGACGACATTTGCTGCCGTTCAGATAATATTGGGACTGCCCCTCCCGGGTGACTTTGCGCTTGATGGAAATTTCACTCCAGCTGGCATACTCACCGCCCAGGGTGCTATCGGAGTTGTCAAAAACCAGCTCAATCGAAGCCTGGCCCACAGGCTTGCGCCCGCCGGAACCGTTAAAAATAACATCGGTCATGGACTCGCCGCGCAAATGTTTGGCAGAACTTTCACCCATGACCCAGCGTACTGCATCAATGATATTGGATTTGCCGCAGCCATTCGGACCAACAACGGCACATAGATTGCTCGGAAAAGACACAGTGGTCGGGTCAACAAACGACTTGAAGCCTGCCAGTTTGATACATTTGAGGCGCATGATGTCTCTTTTTAATGGCATTCCTGCCAGAAGTTTTGTTGCATTGACAGCCGTATCAGCCAAGTGTTATCGAGCGACTGGAAAACTGCGATTTTACACAGCTGGACAGCGTCCACAAGCAACTGTGATTCTATAATTTCCTGTCGATAACAATGGTTGCAGCAATGCCCTGTTTTTTCATGGAGAGGACCTCACTGGCACCTTCCAGATCACCTGCTGACGGAGCCACTGAACCCGTTGTTGAAATCCTCGCCACCACCTCAACCCGATCAGCCGAAGAAAGTAACTTACCGTTGGGCATTGCCATTGAATCATCCAGTACGACGGTGGTCGGCAGGTCAGCCACCTGCAATCTTGCCACGGCCAATGGCATGGGTGATCCCTGCCATTCCCGTGCAAATACATAAATCACTTGTCCGGAATCAGCAGTCAGCTCCGGCGCCAATGAGATACTCACCCGCAGAGAGGGCATGCTGTCTCCCATTTGTTCACGGGCACGCTCGATTCCCGCCTTCAGGGATTCAGCCTGGGGCGTTGAGGGATGAATCGCCTGCAGGGCGTTTTGCCAGCTGGTAATCGCCACGAGATAATCGCCCGATTCAAATGCACGGATGCCCTTTAGGCCCAGGGCGGTGAGGTTGTTGGGATCGAGGGCCAATGCGCTCTCGAGCGCCGAATCGGCCTCAGGACTGAAACGATTTCCGGAGGCAAAATAAGCCGCCTGGGCATACTCTGCCTGGAGGTCTGCATCTTCGGGAGCAATCCGCACAGCACGCTGGTAAGTGGCACTGGACTGCAGAAACTCACCGTCTTCAAGCAGCATACGGGCCAGTGTAACAAGGTAATAAACGTTATCGGGTTGGTCTTGGAGGCGGCGGGCAATCTTTTGTTGCAACTGCTGACGAATTTGAGCATCTGCTTCGCTGTCCCGGTTTGCAAGGCGCTTCTCCATCAGCTCACTGATCAGCGCATCCTCACTGGCACCGAGCTGCTGGTAAAGACTGAAAGCCAAAAGCGGCACCAGCAACAGACCCGCCATTAACAACCAGGCGCCGCGGGATCGGGTGGCTTCTATCACCGGTAAATCTGACTCGTCTGCCAGTAGCAGGCGTTTCTGTTCTGCAACCAGCTCACGATACTGCTGCTCATCCATTTCACCATCGGCCAATTGGCGGTCGAGCTCCGACAGCTGCTCGCGAAACAATACAATGTTCGCCTGTTGCCCCTGCTCTGACTGCACCCGGGGCGCTTTTCGCAGCAGCGGGTAAATCACAAACAGACCGGCCAGCAAGGTGAGAAAAGCCAGGATTGACCAGATCATCGCTCCACCCCGCCACTGCTTTTATGGTCATCTGATTCAGACTGTTCGCTTTCTCCCAGCAGAGATTGTAACTGCGCCTGTTCTTTCGCAGATAATGCTTCACTGCTGCTGGCCGTTGCCGATCCCCCGTCGGGCCGGGTGTTTACTGGCTGCGCAGCCATCGACTGGCGACGATTGACCCTCCATAAAATACCAATACCAATCACCACCAGAAGCAATGGCGTCAGCCAGAGTATCAGTGTGGTATTTTTGACCGGCGGGCGATACATGACAAATTCACCATAGCGATCAACCAGAAAATCGACAATCTCACTGTCTGTTTTCCCGTCTTCCAGCATCCGGTAGATCTCACCGCGGAGATCCTGGGCTATAGGGGAATTGGAATCTGCCAGGGTCTGATTCTGGCACTTTGGACAACGCAATTCAGCCACCAGCTCGTGAAACCGCTGCCGTTTTTCATCGGAAGAAAATGTCTGTACATCCTCAGCGGCTCCGACCGATCCAGCACCGGCCAGTATCAGCAGTAAGAATGTCCCAACGGTTAAAACCCTATGCATACCTGATCCCATTTTCCCTGTGTTAACATCCTAACAGCCCACCATTGAGGGAACTTCGGGGACTTCACCTGATATTTCCCTGGAGGTTATCAACAGGCTGGTCAACGCCCTCTCACTGATCCTCAACGATTTCCTTTGCTGCACGAAACGCCTCCTGGAGGGCAGGCGCCCCGATATAGGGTGCGGTATGCAACAATACCTCGCGAATTTCTTCAACGGTGCAACCATTGCGCAATGCACCGCGCACGTGGCCTTTTAATTCCGCTGGTGCTTTGAGTGCTGCCAGGACAGCAATCGTAATCATGCTACGGGTTTTTAGGGGCAAAGCGTCACGTGCCCAAACGGAACCCCAACAGTTTTCATTGATATAGTCCTGAACAGGTTGTGTAAATGCTGTGGCCGTCGCCATGGATCGATCAACAAACTCCTCACCCATCACCTGACGACGAACACTCATTCCTCGTTGATAATCTTCTTCAGACATACGATCTTTCACCTCATTGAATTTCTTGCCATACGGGCAGCAGCTTGTCTCGCCAGACGCGCTCATCCACAACACCAATATGCTTGTAACGTATCGTGCCGGTACGATCCACGACGTAGGTTTCAGGCGCACCAAAAACACCGAGGTTCAGCCCCATTCGTCCCCGCGCATCAATCACACTCAATGCATAGGGGTCACCTTTATCCATCAGCCATTTTATGGCCGCTTCATTATCGTCCTTGTAGTTAAGGCCGATAATACGTATCCCCTGATCAGCCAACTTGTTGAGAAAGGGATGCTCGATCCGGCAGGCAACACACCAGGTGGCCCAGACATTAAGCAGTGCGGGCTCACCCTGAAACAGCGCCTCCGTCACCGAACGTGTTTCATCACCCAGTACCGGAAGAGAAAATACCGGAACGGGCCGATCGATCAACGCCGAAGGCATGGCATTGGGGTCACGCTCCAAACCATTGAGTAAAAAAATGGCCAGCACCACAAACACCATCAAGGGCAAAAAAAGCTTTAACCTGGACACATCAGCACCCAACCATTCAAACGTTGCCTGCCAGGATATCCGGCCCGGTCTGGGTAACCCGCTGTCGCCGATATCGCTTGTCCAGCACGGCAATCAACCCGCCAATGGAAATCAGCAGGGCACCCAGCCATATCCACCGGACAAAGGGTTTGAAATGCACCCGGATCGCCCAGGCCCCGCCCTCTAACGGCTCCGCCAACGCCACATAAAGGTCACGCCATAGGTTTCCATCTATACCCACCTCGGTCATGGTTTGACCACTGGCCAGATAGCGCCGCTTTTCAGGCTTCAATTGATTCACCCATTTTCCATCGCGAGTCACTGTGATCAGTGCCTGGTCCGCAATATAGTTGGGGCCCTGTACCTTGTGCACCTCAACAAATTCGAACTGGTATCCAGCCATCTCCACCTGATCGCCCGGCACCATCCTCACATCCCGCTGAATACTGTAAACCGTTGTCACGGCAGCCCCCACCATACAGACCACCACCCCGAGGTGCGCCAGAACCATACCATAGTAACTTCCCTTGAGCCGTACCAGGCCATGCCATCTCGAACGGGAATGACTGGATTTCTGCCAGAGATCCAGTAATGTCACCGCAAGCACCCAGGTTGCCACGGCCATTGTCACCGCAATAATCAGGGAATAACCCGTGTTAAACAGCAGTGGCGAGAATACGCCGGCCAACAGTGAAATCAGCAATGGTGGCGTCAAAAACCGACGCAGGCCGGCAAGACTGTTCCGCTTCCAGCGCATCACTGGAGCGACTGCCATGAATACCGCCAGAACAAGCATCAGCGGGACAAAAAACAGATTGAAATAGGGCGGTCCCACTGAAATTTTGCCCCAGTCAAGCACATCGGCAAACAGAGGATAAAGTGTGCCCAGCAGAATAATGACCATAGCACTGACCAACAGGATATTGTTTCCCAGCAGAAACATCTCCCGGGAGACACCGGTAAAATGGGTCACCCCTTTAACCGCAGGCCCCCGCAGGGCGTAAAGCAACAACGAACCACCTACCACCAGCGCCAGGAACATCAGAATAAAGACCCCTCGCTCCGGATCTGCGGCAAACGCGTGCACCGAGGTCAGCACCCCGGAACGGACCAGGAACGTACCGAGCAGACTGAGCGAAAAGGCAAAAATCGCCAACAACAGCGTCCAGCTGCGAAATACGCCGCGCTTTTCAGTCACGGCAAGACTGTGGATCAGTGCCGTACCCACCAGCCATGGCATGAAGGAGGCGTTTTCGACGGGATCCCAGAACCACCATCCGCCCCAACCCAGTTCGTAATAAGCCCACCAGCTACCCAGCGCAATACCGAGTGTCAGAAATACCCAGGCCATATTGGTCCAGGGTCTGGTCCAGCGGGCCCAGGCGGCGTCCAGACGACCGGCGAGCAGTGCCGCCACGGCAAACGAAAAGGCCACCGAAAAACCCACGTATCCCATATACAGCATCGGTGGATGAACAATCAGTCCGACATCCTGCAACAGTGGATTCAGGTCGGCACCCTCCGTAGGATAAAACGGCAGGCTGCGCTCAAACGGATTGGAGGTGAACAGCATGAACAGGTAGAAGCCGACACTGATCAATCCCATCACCGCCAGCACCCTTGCCACCAGCTCTTTCGGCAAAGTCTGACTGAACAGAGCCACTGCAAAACTCCACGCCGCCAGGATTAAGGCCCACAACAACAGGGAGCCCTCATGGGCACCCCACACCGCACTGACCTTGAAATAATCCGGGAGTAATGAATTGGAGTTGGCAGCGACGTAACGCACGGAAAAATCGTCGTTGAGGAAGAGTGCCACCAGACAGCCAAAACTGAAAGCCACCATCACGGTCTGGCCAACCACCAGCGGTCTCGCTGAAGCCATCCACAAGCGGTTCCCCAAAGTTGCACCAGCCAAAGGTATCCCGGACTGCAACAAAGCTAAAATCAGTGCCAGAATGAGCGCGAAGTGACCGTATTCTGCAAGCATATTAATACCCGGTTTTTCCTGTCAGGATTCATCCACCGACTGTTGTGCCCGTTCGTGGGCTGCATTCATGGCATCTGCCACTTCCGGCGGAGTGTAGTTTTCATCGTGTTTTGCCAGCACTTCAGACGCCATGAAAATGCCCTGTTCATTCAATTCACCCGTGACCACAGCAGCTTCACCCGCAGCAAACAGATCAGGCAGAATACCGGTATAGTGGACTTCCACCTCGGCTTCACCGTCCGTCACCAAAAAACGAACAAACAGCGAATCGCGTGCCCGCTCTACACTCCCGTCCACCACCATCCCTCCAGCGCGAATACGGACACCCGGTGGCGCCCCACCGGCAGCAATTTCAGAAGGTGGGTAGAACAAATTGATGTTATCCCGCAGGGCATAGGTCATCAGACCCACGGCCAGGGATGCCGCCACTACAATAAAAATGACTAAAAACAGTCGCTGTCGACGAATCGGGTGCATCATAATCTAACTCTGGTTGTTACAAGCACGTTCGGGGTCACTCTTTACCGGCCTCGCCGGCACTGTGGTGCCTGGCGGTTTCACGACGCAGCTCCCGGGTAACAGTCTGCCGCACTCGCGACTGCCGGAACAGTGGACCAGCTACAAGCCAGACCATCACAAGGATGGCTATCAGGTAGGCAGACCATACATAGCCACCGTGCCCGTCCATCTGCAAAAAATGCTGAAAACTGTCAAAACGGAATATCAACGTCCATCACCTCTGATTTTGCAACACAACATCCTTTACCCAACTGGACCGACGCTCGCGATGCAGAATTTCCGAGCGGGTATTGAGAATCAGCACCAACGCATAAAAACAATAAAAGCCTACTATCATCACCAACAGCGGATGGAACATATCGGGGTGCATGGTCGGCGCTTCCGTAAATTTGATGGTCGCGGGTTGATGCAGTGTGTACCACCAGTCAACGGATTTATAAATAATCGGAATATTCACCATCCCCACCAGTGACAATACCGCACTCGCCTTGTTCGCGGCATCGACACTAGTGTAGGAGTGCTGCAGAGCCATCACCCCCATGTATAAAAACAACAATACCAGCATGGAGGTAATTCGAGCATCCCAAACCCAGTAGGTTCCCCAGGTGGGTTTTCCCCAAATAGCTCCGGTAACCAGCGCGACAAAGGTGAGGGCCGCACCAAGAGGCGCCGCCGATTTCATCACCATATCCGCCAGCTTCATCTTCCAGATCAAACCCACGGCACCAGCAATCGCCATCACGTAGTAACCGGCCAGTGCCAGGAAAGAGGCCGGCACATGAATATAAATAATCCGGAAACTGTTCCCCTGCTTCGCATCCCGTGGTGCAAAACCTAACCCCCACACCAATCCAACCAGCAGCAACACAAAGGTAATACCCGCCAGCCAGGGAAGCCACTTGCCACTGGTCTGATAAAACCAGCGGGGTGAGCCCAAACGATGAAACCATTGCCACATAGTATATTTAAACCTTATTTTTGATCGGGCCACCGACCAAATAGTCAACCGTGCATACTGACCCGCAGGGCACCAGCCGTGGCAAACGGTGCAACCAGCAGCGAAAATGCCAGCAATGCACCCATGACCGCCAACGGCCCCTGTACCGAAAACCCATCTACAGATCGCTGAACAGCGCTGGCACCGAAGATAAGCACTGGCATATACAACGGCATCACAATCAGTGATAGCAACAATCCGCCTTTGCGCAGAGCTACTGTCAGTCCGGCACCTATCGCACCCAGTAAACTCAGCACTGCAGTGCCCATCAGCAAGCCCAGCACCAATGGTAGATATCCCGCTGCGGGAAGAGACAACATCATACCTAAAACCGGTGCCAGCAGGGTCAATGGCAGACCGGTTATCAACCAATGAGCCAAAATTTTTGCCAATACCATTAAATAGAGGGGCTGCGGGGAAATGACCAACTGTTCCAGTGTGCCATCGCGATAATCACTGTGAAACAACCCCTCAACTGACAGCAGCGATGCCAGCAGCGCCATGACCCACAAAATACCGGGTGCGATTTCTGCCAGACGGCTGGCCTCAGGCGTCAACCCGAGGGGAACAAGCGTCACAACAATGAAGAAAAAGATGACCGGATTCGCTATCTCACCCCGATTGCGGAATGCCAACAGCAAATCGCGGCGCAATATCGCGGCAAAACCATAGCCCATACTCAAACGACCTCCGCCGAGGCCACCAGGGGAAAACGGCGCACGTTGGCAATACCCAGATCCTGATGTGTGGAGAGGACTGCCATACCACCGCGCCGGGCATGTGTAATCAGGAGTGCCTCGAGGTCGGCAACCCCCTGTTTGTCAATCGCGGTAAACGGCTCATCAAGTATCCAGAGGGGTGCTTCTGTCACCAACAAACGGGCCAGTACGGCCCGCCGCTGTTGGCCGGCAGACAGCGCATAACAGGGGATGTCCTCATAACCGCACAAACCCAGCGAGCCAAGGATTTCTTCATTTTTCAGGGGACTGTGATCCCGATGAATCCGGCGCCACCAGACCAGGTTTTCAGTTGGTGACAGTGATTGTTTCAGACCAGGCAAGTGACCAAGAAACATTATGTTCTGCAAATACAACTGGCGATGGCGAGCCACATCACTGCCCTGCCAAAGCAGCTTGCCGGCAGTGGGCATCAAGGCAGTTGAAAGAATTCGCAGCAATGTGGTCTTGCCGACCCCATTAGGCCCTTCTATTTGTAGAACGTCTCCAGACTCCAGCGACAGACATATCCCGGAGAACAACAGGGAGTCGTCCCGTTCAAAAGCAATCGAGTCCAGTATCAGTTGTGGAGTTTGAGGCAACAGAAAGCGTCCAGCCAGAAGCACAGACGATATTATGCCAAAACTCAGGGTGGTGAGGGAAAAAGTTACCCGTCATCAAGAAAAAACCGTGCGTGACTGCTGTCAGTCGAGATCGTAATCGTAATCACGTATCAATTTTTGCAGCCTACGCTCTTCAAGGCGATCTTCGAGACGCCTTCTGGCCTCTGAATTGACTATTTTCACGACGACCTCAGCCGCTTCAGTTTCCTGACCGGCATCGTCTCCCTCACCATCGAAATCATCATCTTGTAAAGCTTCTTCGCCACTCATATCGAAACTCCTGGATCCCGATAAAACGACCCCTGCGGGACGGGGGTCAAGCACCACTGATTTTGCGCAAAAATAGGCGCAAAACAGAAACTGGTCAAGAAAAATAATTCTTTTAATATCAATAAGTTAAATATTT
>DDNV01000048.1:7446-8536 GCA_002341315.1 Cellvibrionales bacterium UBA2511 | reverse complement strand
AGTGTTAAATATTTCTTAAAAAATAATTCCCGCTCAACGCTACTTACTAGATAGTGCAGATCTTCATTTCGGTCAATATCGACCAGTGTGTCCAGCTCAAGCCACTGCAAACAGTTCGCCATCAAACGCTGCCGCGTCACCTCCATAACCCTCCCGGTTCCCCATGGCACGTCTTCAAAAATACCCGGACAAGGTCGATTGAGCCCCACCAGCACATAACCGCCATCACGGGCCGGACCCAATACAGCGGGGACTGTCTGCAACGCCTTGAGCGCAGCCGCAATATAATTACCATCAATCCCCGGGCAATCGCTGCCGATCAACAACACGTTGCGGTAATGCGGCAGTCGATCAGCAAAAGCATGGGACATGCGCTGGCCAAGATCGGCGCCCTCCTGCAGGCGAAATGGCACTCTCGCAGGAGTCAGGAGAGCATCGAAAAAAGCGTGATTACGGTCAGACCAGACTTCGCTGTCGACCTGCCCCACTAGCAGATGACGACTGAATACCCAACTGACCAGCGCACGATGAAGTGCCACACAACCTGCCTTTCCCAGAGTGGGCTCCAAACGGGTTTTCACAGCACCCAATAGTGGAGCCTTGGCAAACTGTATCAAGCAGTTATCGGAGGATCGGGGCATCATTCAGGATAATACTGCCTGGCCAGACGTGCCGGGGACACACCCAGAAAAAACGCCAATCGCAACCACCACATCTGCAGCACGGTGTTCACAATCCCGCGCTGCCGCCAGCGACGAACAGAAGTCTCAACAGGGGAAGGCAGCACCCTGGGTGGGCAGAGGGCCTTCAGGCGCCGACAGATTTCCACATCTTCCATCAGCGGGATAGCGGAAAAACCACCAATCTGATTAAACATATCGCGGCGTATAAACAGCGCCTGATCGCCAGTGCCGATACCGGAGAGTCGGGCCCGATAACTCATCGCGCGCTCAATCACCCGAAAAGCCCAACCGGCTCCACTGAGCTTGACCGGGAAAAACCCCCAAATACTGTCCGACAACCAATGGCTGGAAAACCCGACAGGCAATCGCGTATCACTGTGCAGAAACAGCAGATAATTGCCGCGGGT
>DDNV01000048.1:5923-7406 GCA_002341315.1 Cellvibrionales bacterium UBA2511 | reverse complement strand
ATAATTGCCGCGGGCCTCTGCCGCCCCGGCGTTCATCTGCAGACTGCGGCCGCGGGGGCTGCTGATAACGAGATCAGCCTGAACAGTGGCCCGCTCCACCGAATCATCCGTGCTTCCGCCATCCACCACGATCAGCTCCGCTTCTGTCTGGCGAAGCCCTTGCAAACACTGAAGACAGGACGTTAGCTCAGCACCCTCATTGAGCACCGGAATAACTATACTGAGCGGCAAACTGGCCATTAATCCAGCGCACCGCCACAGCTACTGCCACTGCCCGCGGTACAGCCGTAGCAGTGGTCACCAATCGCAATCGGTCGTCCGGACAGATCATTCTGCAATAGTTCGCGCAAATGTGGTCGACGGTCTGAGGCAATGTGTTCGCTCGGGGCAGACATGGGCAGCTCAAGCATCTGGTTGAAATCACAATCGTAGAGATAGCCCAGCCAGTCCACACTGACTGTATCGCGGCACATGACCGTTTCCAGATGCTCGCGGTGATAATGGTCCTTCAGCAATTGCATATAGGGTTCGTAATTGCCCTGGGCCAGCAACGTGGCACCGAAGCGACTGATCGGCATATTGGTGATAGTGAAAAGCTGATTGAACACAATGCCATAATCTTCCAACAAACGGGTTTTGTATTCCTGTTCGAGCTGCTGCTGCGGGGGCGGAAGAAATGCGCCGTTGGGGTTGTAGACCAGATTTAAAGCGAGGTCTGGATCTCGTCCGTAACCCAGCGCATTCAGCTTTTGCAGCGCCTCAATACTTTGCTGAAAAACGCCCTTGCCGCGCTGCTCGGCAACATTCTGCTCCGTGTAGCAGGGCAGCGATGCGACTACTGTTACACCCTGAGCTGCGAGGAACTCCGCCAGATCGGCCTGATCTCGTTCAAGAAGGATGGTCAGATTACACCGATCAATGACGGTAACACCCTGCTTGACCGCCGCTGCCACCAGATGGCGAAAATGGGGGTTCATCTCCGGCGCTCCACCGGTCAGGTCGAGCGTAGCAATCTGTCGTTCATGCAATACCCGCAACACCAGCTGGACGGTATCCCAATCCATCAGTTCGGTGCGGTTTGGCCCCGCGTTGACATGGCAGTGGCTGCAGCTCTGATTGCAGAGATAACCCAGGTTCACCTGAAGCGTCGACAATCCTTTTCTCTGCAGCTCGGGGAAATCGGTAGTGAGCAGAAACGGCCGGGTATCTCTCATTGTATTATCCTGCGAATATTCGCCTGCTTTGTGACCCTTGCGGGCTTGTACAGAACCAGGGTCGGGATGGCAATATTTGCCTGTCAAACTGAAAAAATTGGAATAAATGCCCTATGTCCACCAAAACCTGTCAATCCATCGTTGTTTTAACCGGTGCCGGAATCTCCGCTGAATCCGGCATACAGACCTTCCGAACCAGCGATGGGCTCTGGGAAAATCACCGGGTAGAGGATGTTGCCTCACCCGAGGGCTTTGCCCGTGATCCAGCC
>DDNV01000048.1:2554-5808 GCA_002341315.1 Cellvibrionales bacterium UBA2511 | reverse complement strand
GGCTTTGCCCGTGATCCAGCCACAGTACACCAGTTCTACAATGAACGCAGACGGCAACTGCTGGATCCCGGTATCGCCCCCAACCCGGCCCATCTCGCACTGGCTGAATTTGAACAACGCTGTTCCGGCAGCTTCACACTGGTCACACAGAATATCGATAACCTTCATGAACGGGCTGGTAGCAGCCATGTTCTGCATATGCATGGTGAGTTATTGAAAACCCGTTGCAGTGCCACCGGAAATATTTTTGACTGCCATCAGAATACTGCGTCATCAATACCCTGCCCATGCTGTGACAAAATGGCCACTCTCCGTCCCCACGTGGTCTGGTTTGGTGAAATGCCGCTTTTTATGGATGAAATCCACCAGGCTTTACACCAGTGCGATTTGTTTATTGCCATTGGTACCTCAGGTCATGTCTATCCGGCTGCCGGGTTCTTTGCCGTCGCCAAAGCTGCCGGGGCACAGACGGTTGAACTCAACCTGGAGATCTCAACCAACGGTTCGCAGTTTGACGAATGCCATCAGGGGCCGGCCTCGATATTGGTCCCCGACTACTTTCGATCACTGTAATCCCGGGCTCCAGAATCAATTGAATCAAGGGTCATTCGTGTTGTTTGCAAATGGGTATAATCCACTTCTTTCACTGCATAAAAAATACAATCACTCACCGCTATCAAAGGATTGGTCGTCACCATAAAAAGCTTTAAAAAGGTTCGAGGGTAAAGCTTGCCCTCTCGTGAAACAAAATATTCATCAATGACGTCATGGCCATGGGCATCAACTACCCTGAGATTCCGGATACCCTGCCCGCTCAGCCAGGCCAGTGGCGAATCCGGACCGACAATGCCGAAGTTTCGCCGATCGAGGTGGAGTGGCAGCGTAATATCCATATCGGGGCAAGGTTCCTCTGCGTAACACAGGCGACCTGCGGGCTTCAGCTCCATCCTCACCGGGTGCCGATAGATATCCCGCTCGGCTAATTTCTCTGAGTCGGGGAGCATCGGCCTGGCGAGTTCTGCTTCCGTCATAAATCGTTTTAATCCCTGTCGGGCAATCGTGTCTGACAGCGCCTGTGCAGCGCCGCCACACTCGATCGTCACTACCGGACAGCCAAGACCTTCAGACTCCATCAATGCCCCCAGACGGATGTCAGTGATAATGAGCCGGTGGGTAAAGAGAATGGCAATATCCATATGAATGGGCTGTTCTTCTACAGCGACCGCAAAAGCGGGGCCATCACCGGAGGTGTTGTGGAGGTCGATAACGGCCTCGGGCTCCACCCGGCGGATGATATCCAGCAATTCAGCGGCCAACATGGCCTGTGCATCCGAATAAGGGGGGGTAAACAACCGATTCATGTCACGCTGACCTGGCAAGTAGCGGTGACTGAACTGCGGTTCCGTCAATGCCGCCTCGACCGAGACGATCGCCAGATAGGTATCCACCTCCGGCTCAAAATCCTCGCGCAACAATTGGTGAATAGCCTTCAGACCGGAGGGTTCATTGCCGTGCAGGAGGGTGACCACAAAACGGCAACGGCGATTATCGCGGCCATCCAGCTTGATCACCGCCGGCCCGCCAAGGTGAACAAGAAAATCGGTAACGGATGCTGGCACGTCTTCTGCCGAGGGCTTCTGAAAAATTCTGAAGCTCTTCCCCAACTGCATATTCACCCCTCTGCCTGCTCAATATCAGTCCACTGAGATACCGGGATATTGGCTATTGAGCGCGCCTGGTAAGCGGCCAGTAGCTGCCGGCAAACTTCCTTCCGGTTCATGCCGGTAGACATCAACTGATTAAATTGAGCCAGCTGCCAGCTCGCGCCATTAACCCCGGTTGATAATCTGTCTTCGATAACCTTCAGCCACTTCCGGGACTCTTTTTCATCGACCCCGATACTGGCCAAACCCTGTTCTGCAGTGGGTAACAGCTGCGCCAATACACTGACCAGCGATTGCTCTTGTAACCCGTTTTGTCGGGCATTCGGCCACAACACCTGGGCCTGCAATCCATCCCTGGCCGCCCGGTAAAAGTTCTCCTCGGCATAGCTAAACGGCAGGGCCGACAGCAAGGGCTCCAGCTGATCGGACAGACCTTCAGCGAGTCCGATAAACAGCGCTGCATTTGCCGCCATGTCCAGTGGCGTAGGTCCGGCTGGCAACGATCTCATCTCTATCCTCACATGAGCGTCGCCCTCAGGATCAAAAATTGGCCGGTTCCAGGACCAGATAGTTCCATCATGCAAACAGAGTTCCTCCAGTAGCGGGATGCCACCGCCCGCCACCACGGCCCGGGGATCCTCCGTACTGATCAGCGGCATCAGAGGTTTGTAGAGTTGCACGGTTTCCCGGAACAATTCCAGTGCATTACCGCGCAACCAGCCGTGACCAAAGCTGACTCGGGCCGGCTTGCTCCAGCCGTCTGGCCCGACCTCAGGGTCATCAATAGATTGCCTGAACAAGGGTACCCGGGTCTCGTGCCAGAGACGGTGGCCCAGTAATAGTGGCGAGTTGGCGGCAACACCAACCAGCAACGGGGTAACCAGCTGAATAGCGTTCCACAGCATGCCAAACCGGGCGGGGTCAGTGCGGTAGTGCAACTGAAAAGACGTGCAGGCGCCCTCCAGTGTGACATCGCCGTGGACAAGATGAATGGGGTCGGGACCGTCGATATTGATGCCGAAAACATCCGTTCGTGATTGCCGGATGGCCTCAGCGAGAACCTGATAACGCGGCGTATCAGTCATCACCGCTTCACCGAAGTGGTCGGGTCCCAAGGTGGGCAGAATACCGATGGGTACGACGCCACTCCCCTCGCCATTCAGCAGCGACTGCAAATCCGCCAGGGTTTCCAGCATTTGCTGCTCGATGGCAGTAAACGGCTGACCAGCAGCAGACACAGGAGACAGATTAAACTCGAGGTTGTAGCGGTTCAGCTCAAGGGTCAACCTGGGATCGTTGCTCTGCGCCTGAACTTCCAGATTGCGCAATAGCGGCTCCCCTCGCCTGTCGACCAGATACAACTCCAGCTCTGCACCAATACTGGCGCTTCCCTGCCCAAACCCCGGCCGGGCCAGAAGGCTGTCCAGCGCTTCGAGGCAATAATGCAATTTTTCTTCAAATCGCTTGAAGTCGACAGGTGTAAAGCTGGTTTTATCGATGGATTGCCCCATGAACCACACCTCTTTTATCCCGGCTGACCGGTTTTAACTATGACACTGCTTTGTCGTCATTGATCAATATTTCCCGGGG
>DDNV01000048.1:0-2467 GCA_002341315.1 Cellvibrionales bacterium UBA2511 | reverse complement strand
TCAATATTTCCCGGGGGAAACAACCTGGCTCCCATCTGCTCCGATGGATAAAGACTTTCAAGGCTTTCCGAGCGACCGGAACTGGTAGCCATTCTGGCGTGATGGCGACGCAACTGGCGAGGCTCAAAAACACCGCAGGAATGGGCAATCGTACCGACATCGTAGGTCATGTTCGCCACGTAGTTTGCCACCCGCTCGGATTTCAGTATGGGGTTCAACCCGCGCTGCAATCTTGGATCATGGGTCGTGACACCGGTGGGGCAGGTATTTTTATTGCACTGCATGGCTTGAATACAACCGAGAGAAAACATGAAACCACGCCCGGAATTGACAAAATCCGCGCCCATGCAGAGCGCCCAGGCCACCCCGGAGGGCACAATCAGCTTTCCCGATACAATCACCTTGATACGCTCTTTTAGGCCGTAGCCATGCAACAGATCAACAACCGCCGGGAGACTCTCGCGGATGGGTAGCCCCATATAATCCATCAGCGCCTGAGGCGCGGCACCAGAGCCACCCTCTGCTCCGTCGATTGAAATAAAGTCGGGGGCCGATTCAATGCCTCGCGCCAGTATCAGTTTGAAGAGATCTTCCAGCCAGACGGTATCGCCAATGACCGTTTTGAATCCTACCGGCTTTCCCGTAACCCTGCGCACCTGTTCAATCATATCCAACAAGCTCCCGGCATTTGTGATTTCCAGATGCCGATTGGGACTGATTGCATCCTCACCCACCGAAATAGCCCGAATCAGGGCAATCTCTTCAGTGACCTTGGCTCCGGGCAGAATACCGCCCTTTCCCGGCTTGGCACCCTGACTGAGCTTGATCTCAAACATTTTGACCTGCGGATGAGCGGCAACAGCGGCCAGTCGTTCCTCGCTGAGCCGCCCCTGTTCGTCCCGCACACCAAATTTGGCGGTGCCAATCTGAAAAACAATATCGCAGCCCCCCTCAAGGTGGTAGGACGACAAACCACCTTCCCCGGTATTCAACCAGCAACCGGCTTTGGCCGCGCCTCGGGATAGCGCCTGCAATGCCGGCTTGGAGAGCGCACCGTAACTCATACCGGAAATATTCAGAATGGAAGCCGTTGTGAAGGGGGTTTCACAATAGGGGCCAATGGTAATGGGACTGGGCGCCACCGCATCCTCACCGCGGGTGGGGTAAGCACAGTTGACAAAAAATATTGAACCGAGCGGACGCAGGTCACGGGTTGAACCGAAGGCCAACGTTCTATCCACATCCTTCGCCGCCCTGTAGACCCAGGCGCGTTCGGCCCGATTAAAGGGCATTTCCTCGCGATCCATGGCATAGAAATATTGACGGAGAAATTCACCCATGTGCTCAAACAGGTAACGAAAACGACCGACAATGGGGTAGTTTCGGCGAACCGCATGTTTGGTCTGGGTAATATCGATGATATAGAAGACAACCAGCGTGAGGATTACCAGACCAAAAGTAAGCACAAAAATGACGGCCAGAGAATTTAGCATGAAGTAAACCCAACCTGACGTGACTGATTCCATATTTTATCTTGCTCTGTTTTCAAGTAGTGATAGGGTTTCGGAGATTAAAATAATCTCACCGATCTGACCATGTTACGCTGGTAGAAACAACTATCCAGTTGACCTGATCAGTGGCCTGCGGGGCAAAAACTGATCATAATTCCGGCCCCGAACGCCATCAGCCCGAACTTATGCCAAAAAAGATTTTACGCCGCTTTCTGCCGGATCCACACAAAATCCTTCATGTGCGCCCTATCCGCTGGATGGGTCCTCTACTGAAAGATCCCAACCTGTTTCACATCAACCGTGCATCGATTTCAACATCATTTTTTATCGGGCTATTTTGTGCGTTCCTGCCAATTCCGGGGCAAACGCTGGTGGCCGTGCTACTGGCCTTGATATTCCGCAGTAATCTACCTCTGGCCGTGGCATTAATCTGGATCAGCAATCCGCTGACGATCACCCCGATGTTCCTGTTTGCCTACAATGTAGGCACCTGGCTATTGGGTCAAAGAGAATCTCACCTTGTCATTGAGCTCAGTTGGGACTGGGCCATTGCACAGGGCAGTAGAATTTGGCTGCCATTGCTGACCGGCAGTCTGGTCTGTGGATTGGTGAGCGGCATCATGGGCTATCTGACCATTTTGAATCTGTGGCGGTGGAAGGTGGTCAAAAACTGGGGTATTCGCCAGCAAAAACGCCAGGGGCACGCGGCCTCACTATTAAATCAGAGAAAAAACCCTAACCGGTGAAAAACGATTATTCGTATCTCAGGACATCTGCGGGACGAGTATTGGCAGCACGGATAGCCGGGTAAAGGGTCGCCAGGAAATTCAGCGCTAATGCCACAGCGACAATCAGCGCCACGTCATTCCACAGCAGTGCCGAGGGGAGGTAGTCAAGAGGATAAATCTCCGAGTTGAGTAACGGGCGACCCATTAACGACTCAAGCCACCGGGCCG
>DDNV01000024.1:4392-6590 GCA_002341315.1 Cellvibrionales bacterium UBA2511 | reverse complement strand
GGTTTGCAAGCCTGGTCAGGAGTGCCATGCTGGGCAGCTCTCGATCATGAATACGGCTCCGGCGGTTTCTTTTCAGGCAGCAAATCCGGCTACCCCTCATTTTTCTAACCCTCTCTATCTCCCCCTTGCCTTATCTACCATCTGGCGACCGCCACTAGCACTTTCTCACTGATCTTTTCGGGGTCCGGCCTGGTCTGGGCCCACTGAGGGCGCGTTGCGCGCCATGATCCGTGTTGGAGTGACACATGTATTGGATATTTCTGAGCGCCGGCCGGTATCGGCGCGCACTCGGCTGGCTAGCGCCCTCCCTGCTGCTAGCTAGTGTCCAGGCGTTTGGGGCAGAAGGCCTGACTTTTAATCAGGCGCTACAGCTCGCCTTACGTCAATCACCGGAACTGCGGGCGGAATCGGCCCGCGTCGAGGCCGCTCAGCAGGCAGAAGGGCCTGCCGATGCTTTGCCTGATCCCACCCTGATTCTTGGCCTCGACAATGTACCTGTGGATGGCGCCGATCGTTACAGCCTGTCGAGTGATTTCATGACCATGCAGCGTATTGGTGTAACCCAGCGTTTCCCCAATCGCAGCAAACGCACAGCAAGGGCAGAAGGTGCCAGACAGCAAATCGGCCTAACGGAGGCCACGAAAGAGGCGACTCGTCTGGCCGTGCTGCGTCAGACCGCTCAAGCCTGGATCGAGCTCCACACTCTGGATCGTCAACTAGTCCTGCTGGAAGAACTCATTGCTGAAAATCGTTTGTTCGACAAGGCAGTGCGTGCCCGGCTTTCATCGGGTCAAGGAAAGGCTATTGATAGCGTGGCACCCAGGCAGGAAGCCGTGACATTACTGGATCGGCGAGATGCTCTTCTGGCCAGGCAACGCCAGGCTAAGGCTCGTTTAATACGCTGGCTGGGGGAAGCCGGCCGGCAATCACCGGCTGGCCAAGCACCTGATTTCGCCATCAATGCTGAACAGTTACTGAATAGCCTGCATAAGCACCCTGAACTTGAGATAGCGTCGCGTCAGGCTTCTGTCGCCCAGGCTAACGCGGACGAGGCTCGTGCCGCCAAGAAGCCGGACTGGGCTTTAACTCTGGCTTATATGAATCGTGAAGAATTCAGTGACATGGCGATGCTACAGGTCAATGTGGACCTGCCATTGTTCAGCCGGTCGCGCCAGGGGCCTCGCATTGCCTCGGCGGAAGCTGAGTGGCAAGCACTGGAATCTCGTGCAGAGGCGGTACGTCGCGAACATGAAGCGATGCTGCAGAGCGATCTGGCCGAATATGAACGCCAGGAACGCACGCTTGCCCGGCAACGGGAGCGACTGGTGCCTCTGGCAAAAGAGAAAGTGGGATTGGCTAGGGCAGCTTGGCGCGGCGGTGATGGCAGTTTGGCCGATCTTGTACGGGCACGTAGCGAATGGCTGGACGCCAAACTGAAAGAAATTGATCTCAGCGGGCAGTATGACCAGCAGGCAGCCGCCCTCCATTTTACCTACGACCACCACGGCATGGTGGGCGAGGAGCAAGATGATGAACATTAAACGCAATGCCTTGATCGGTTTGGCTGCCTCGCTGTTGTTGCTAGCCGGAATATATTTGGGCCGTTACGTCACCCCTTCGCAGAGCAGTATATCGATGGCGATGGACAGCAGTGAAACCAACAGCAAAGCGGATGAAAAGGAAGTGCTGTACTGGTATGACCCTATGTATCCCCAGCAGCACTTTGACGAGCCCGGGCCCTCACCTTTCATGGATATGGAGTTGGTGCCCCGTTATGCCAATGGTGGTGATGATAGCGATCAGCCAACGGTCCGTATTGATGCAGCCATGGTACAAAATCTGGGAATTCGCAGTGCCTCGGTGGTCGTGGCTCAGTCACAATCTCAGCTTGATGTCACGGGGTTGATTGCTTACAACGACCGCGCCCTGACACGCCTGCAAAGCCCCGCGCCTTCCTTCGTAGACAAGGTCTGGCCTCTGGCTGAGGGCGACACTATCTCCAGTGGTCAGCCGCTGATGCAATTGAGAGTTCCGGCCTGGACTGGAGCTCAGCATGAATGGCTGGCCGTGCTCGGCAGCGGCAACAACGAACTGATCGTCGCCGGGCGGGAGCGCCTGTTGTCATTGGGCATGCCTGCATCCCTGATCCGAAGTATTGAACGCCAACGTAAACCGCTGGAAACCTGGACGGTGACAGC
>DDNV01000024.1:1628-4332 GCA_002341315.1 Cellvibrionales bacterium UBA2511 | reverse complement strand
GGGAAACCTGGACGGTGACAGCTCCGCATGATGGCGTGATACGCAGTCTCAATGCTCGTGCTGGCATGACGCTGTCGGCCGGTGCTCCCGTGGCGGAGATTCAGTCACTCAACCCCGTGTGGGTGGAGATAGCAGTCCCGGAACGCCAATTGGGGCAAGTCAGTAGTGGTAACGCTGTTGACGTGACCGTTCAAGGAGTGAAGCCAGCACTGCGTGAGGGGCAAGTTGCCGACATTCTGCCTCTGGTGGATCAGTCCAGCCGAACTGTGCCGGTGCGAGTGACCTTGTCCAATGACGAGGGTGATCTGCGTCCGGGCATGAGCGCTCAGGTACGCATTCATGGCGAAGCCACACAGAAAGCATTGGCCGTACCAACCGCAGCCTTATTGCATACAGGAAAGCGCAGCCTGGTGATGCTTGATGAGGGGGAGGGTCGATATCGTCCGCAGGCAGTGTTGCCGGGGGGCGAGCTGGGAGACCAAACGCTGATCCTGGCAGGGCTGAAGGAAGACCAGAAGGTGGTTGTCAGTGGTCAGTTCCTGCTCGATTCCGAAGCCAGCCTGCAAGGCATTGCCGTTCAGGAGCTGGCTATGTCAGATGAGACGGAAATGATGAACGCACTGCACTATGCCGAAGGTGTTGTCGAGCAACTGAATGGCAGCAAAATAATGCTGGACCATGGCCCTTTCAAGAGCTTGTCCATGCCTGCCATGACCATGCGTTTTAACCTGGCGAATGAACAAGTAGGCAAAGGGATATCGGTAGGTGATCGCGTGCGCATTGGCATTCGTGATACAGACAAAGGGTTGATTGTGGAGCGCCTAGAAAAGCAGGTGGCGGAACAAAAAGACACCCAAGTGAATTCGTTGCATTACGCCGAGGGGGTTATCGAGGGGCTATCCGACGGCAAGGTCAAGCTTAAACACGGTCCTTTTAAGACGCTCGGTATGCCTGGCATGACCATGCGCTTTCGTCTTGCCAGCGAACAGGTGGCCAGCGATATAGCAGTGGGCGATCGTGTGCGCGTCGGCGTCAAAGATACCGATAATGGCTTGACTGTGGTGTCTCTCGACAAACAGGAGGTTGCACCATGATCGCTACCCTGATTCGCTGGTCGTTGGCTAACCGATTTTTGGTGCTGCTGGCGACGCTGTTCATGAGTGCGTGGGGAATCTGGTCTATCAACAATACCCCCGTAGATGCTTTACCGGATCTGTCCGATGTACAGGTGATTATCCGCACCAGTTACCCAGGTCAGGCACCGCAGCTGGTGGAAAAACAGGTTACCTATCCACTTGCCACCACCATGCTGGCCGTGCCAGGTGCGCGCACAGTACGTGGTTACTCGTTCTTCGGTGATAGTTATGTTTACGTGTTGTTTGAAGATGGTACCGACTTGTATTGGGCACGCTCACGGGTGTTGGAATACCTTAGTCAGGTCCAGTCTGAATTGCCGCGTACAGCACGACCATCACTTGGGCCAGACGCTACCGGTGTCGGCTGGATTTATCAGTACGCATTGATCGATCGCACCGGCCAGCATGATCTATCGCAGCTAACCTCGATACAGGACTGGTTTCTAAAATACGAGCTGCAGACTCTGCCTGACGTTGCAGAAGTGGCAACCATCGGTGGCATGGTACGTGAATATCAGGTAGTCCCTGACCCGGTCAAACTCGCCAGCCATGGGATTAGTCATCAACAAGTACGCAAGGCGATAGAACAAGCTAACCAGGAAACCGGGGGAGCAGTGCTGACGCTGGGCGAAGCGGAGTTCATGGTGCGCTCCAGTGGCTACCTTCAGTCACTCGAGGATTTCCGAAAAATCCCACTAAAACTGGTTGATGGAGTGCCAGTACAGCTTGGAGATGTGGCGCAGATTCGCCTTGGTCCGGAGATGCGGCGTGGTATTGCCGAGCTGGACGGAGAAGGGGAAGTCGTCGGCGGGGTCGTCATTCTGCGTTCGGGCAAGAACGCCCGCGCTGTGCTATCTGCCGTGCATGAGCGACTTGAGACACTGCGGGAAAGCTTGCCGGAAGGGGTTGAAATCGTCACTACCTATGATCGAAGTGAGCTGATTGATCGAGCGGTAACAAACCTCAGTTACAAATTGATTGAAGAGTTCATTGTAGTTGCACTGGTGTGCGTATTGTTTCTTGGCCATTTGCGTTCGTCACTGGTGGCCATCATTTCCCTACCGCTGGGAATCCTTGCTGCCTTTATTGTGATGCGTTACCAGGGCATCAATGCCAATATCATGTCGCTTGGCGGCATTGCTATCGCTATCGGCGCGATGGTGGATGCAGCAGTGGTGTTAATCGAGAACGCTCACAAGAAAATTGAGATTTGGCATCGGGATAACCCAGGGCAATCTCTGACTGGTAATGCGCATTGGCGAGTCATAGAGCAAGCAGCTGTCGAAGTGGGGCCAGCGCTGTTCTTCTCGTTGCTAATTATTACCTTGTCGTTTATTCCTGTCTTTACCTTGGAAGCACAGGAAGGGCGGCTATTTGGCCCACTGGCATTTACCAAAACCTGGGCTATGGCGGCGGCAGCCGGCCTATCGGTGACATTGGTTCCACTGTTAATGGGGTACTGGATTCGGGGAAAGATACCTTCCGAGGAAAGTAATCCAATCAGTCGCTTTTTGATTAGTTGTTATCAACCCGTACTAGAGCGAGTCTTGGCGTGGCCGAAAACCACC
>DDNV01000024.1:0-1500 GCA_002341315.1 Cellvibrionales bacterium UBA2511 | reverse complement strand
TGGCCGAAAACCACCTTGCTGGTTGCCGGTTTAGTTTTTGTTACCGCCTTTTGGCCGCTAAGTCAGCTTGGTGGTGAATTTTTGCCACCGCTGGATGAGGGCGATTTGCTGTATATGCCAAGTGCCTTACCAGGCTTGTCAGCACAAAAAGCTACCGAGCTTCTACAGCAGACCGATCGGTTGATCAAAACGGTGCCTGAGGTGGAGCAGGTGTTCGGCAAGGCGGGGCGTGCGCGGACAGCGACTGACCCTGCACCATTGACGATGTTTGAAACCACCATCCGTTTCAAGCCCAAGGACCAATGGCGTGAAGGCATGACAACGGAGAAGCTTGTCGAAGAGCTGGACCGTATTGTACGCGTGCCTGGACTGGCAAATATCTGGATTCCTCCGATACGCAATCGTATCGACATGCTTGCCACTGGCATCAAGAGCCCAATTGGCATCAAAGTAGCGGGTAATGACCTAGAGATCATTGACCAGGTGAGTCGTCAAATCGAACAGGTAGCCAAACAAGTACCCGGTGTTTCCTCAGCATTGGCTGAACGGTTGACTGGTGGTCGTTATGTGGATATCGATATTCGGCGTGGCATTGCGGCTCAGTATGGCCTCAACATCGCGGATATTCAGTCGGTTGTCAGTGGTTTGATTGGTGGTGAAAACATCGGTGAGACAGTGGAAGGGCTGGAGCGTTACCCGATCAGCCTTCGATATCCTCGCGAGTGGCGCGACACGGTGCATCGCTTACGCGATTTGCCCATAGTCACTCCCGAAGGAAAACAAATTACCCTCGGAACCGTGGCGGATATCAAGATTACCGATGGGCCACCGATGTTAAAAAGTGAGAATGGCCGACTGTCTGGGTGGGTGTATATCGATGTTCGGGGGCGTGACCTAGCCTCGGTAGTGGATGATCTACGTGCCTCAGTGAATGATGGAGTCAGGCTGCCAGAGGGGGTCAGCTTGTCCTTTGCCGGTCAGTTTGAGTTCCTGGAGCGGGCCAATGCGAGACTGAAAGTGGTGGTGCCGGCGACCTTACTGATTATTTTCGTACTGTTATTCCTGACCTTTCACCGTATCGGTGAAGCCTTGCTGATTATGGCTACGTTACCGTTTGCGGTGACCGGCGGTATCTGGTTCTTGTATCTGCTGGACTACAACTTGTCGGTGGCTACTGGTGTCGGCTTCATCGCCCTGGCGGGTGTCGCTGCCGAGTTTGGCGTGATCATGTTGCTGTACCTAAAGCAGGCGTGGCAGGAGAGACAGGAGCAGGGCCAAAAGGGTGAAGCTGCCTTGATGGGTGCTATCCGTGATGGCGCGGTATTACGTGTTCGACCTAAGGCGATGACTGTAGCTGTTATTATTGCCGGTCTTCTTCCGATTTTCTGGGGGGGAGGCACAGGTAGCGAGATCATGAGCCGCATTGCTGCGCCCATGGTAGGAGGGATGGTAACAGCACCTTTGTTATCACTTTTCGTACTGCCCGCAGCCTATCTGCTG
>DDNV01000074.1:2463-5073 GCA_002341315.1 Cellvibrionales bacterium UBA2511 | reverse complement strand
TGGTGTGGCGCTGGATCTCACCCTGCGCGAGCTGCAATCGCAACTCAAACAGAAAGGGCTTCCCTGGGATAAGGCCAAGGCCTTTGATGGGGCCTGCCCCACTTCTGCATTTGTGGATCGCGCCCGGGTCACCGATCTGCAGGACTTGCCAATACGATTGACGGTCAATGGTGGCTTGCGCCAGCAGAGCAGTACCGCCATGATGTTGACACCGGTTACGCAACTGATCGCCTATATCTCCGGCTTTTTTACGCTGATGCCCGGCGACATTGTCCTCACCGGTACGCCCGCTGGCGTTGGCCCTCTGGCCCCCGGTGACCAGCTGCTGGTAGAGTTGGGTGACCTGATTGCCGTGTCTGCCGAAGTGGTGGCACGCTGATACGTGGCGACCGGCGCTTCATGCCGAATCCTTTCTCTTTTCGGTATTGTGTGCCGGATCAAATTTTTTGATATGGATAAAAGGTGTAGTTATGACTATTTCTGTTGGCGACACTATTCCCGCTTTGACTCTCAAAACCCCGGGTGAAAAGGGGCCGGAAAATATCACCACTGATCATGTCTTCAAGGGTAAAAAGGTTGTGCTTTTTGCCGTGCCAGGGGCATTCACCCCCGGCTGCTCTCTCAGCCACCTGCCGGGTTATGTGACCCACGCGGATCGTATCAAGGCAAAAGGGGTCGATACCATTGTCTGTATGGCGGTCAATGACGCCTTTGTGTTGGGTGCCTGGAGCCAGGACCAGAATGCCGACGCGCTACTGATGCTAGCCGATGGCAATGGCGAACTCACCAAAAAAATGGGTCTCGAGATGGATGCCACTGGTCACGGTATGGGCATGCGCTGCCAGCGGTTTGCCCTGGTTGCAGAGGATGGTGTGGTGACTCATCTGGCGATAGAGCCTGAGGGCAAAGTCGATGTCAGTGCCGCAGAGAAGATCCTCGAGATTCTTTAGTTTAAGATCCTCTGGGTCAAAGCCCTCGGGAGGTTTTTTGGAGTGACGGGACATTGATTCCGGTGGGACGTTACCGACATTTCAAGGGTAACTTGTATGAGGTGACCGGTTTGGCCCGTCACAGTGAAACCGGTGACTGGCATGTGGTCTATCGGCCACTTTATGGCGAGAGCCAACTGTGGGTTCGCCCGCTGGCCATGTTCGACGAGATGGTCGAACGGAATGGGGTAACGATGAAGCGGTTTGCATTCGTGGGCTTGAGCAACGAATAGTATTGCTGCTCTGAAGATAGCGGTTACCGGAACTCCGGGTTCTGCCAGTCAGTGCCTTGGTAGCTGTGGGCGACCGTCAAAATAATCGGTGCGGCGAATCAGTTCATCGGTAATCGCATCAATAAAAGCCGCCTCCAGATCACAGCCGGGTATTTCCGAGATACGCAAAATTTCCCAAAGCTTGGTGCTGGACAACATATCCACCCGGGTATCAATCCAGTGGTAAATACGCTCGCCGGAGCCTGTTACCTCAACAAAGAAGTTGGCGGCCTGTTCGCGCATCAAGTTATTGATAGACGGTTCGTTCTGTTTTGTTTGTTGTACCTTGTTCATGGCTTTTTCCTTTTCATTTCTTTTCATATTCGCTGACGAGGCTAGCAAGCCTCCATGTCAGAAAAATGAAGTTGCTGTGACAAATTGATGTCACCACAGCCAGGTCGGCCAACCGTTTCATTACAATAAATCCATCTGGACATTTATTTCTGCAGGCAGCAAAGTACCCCCCTTTCAAAGCGAGGGGCGGATAACGGAAATGTCTTCAATTCTGTTTGAAAAGAAACGTGCGGATGTGAACCGTTTTGGTGTGCGCCTGACGGCGATACTGGTGGGGTTGTGTCTGTCATTTTACTGGCAGGCGTTGCCCTATTTTCAGCAGGATCTGGCGGCGGCTGCGTCGTTGAACCGCTGGCTGTTACCGGGGCTCTTTTCGGCAGGGGCACTGCTGGCCTCGGGGTTGGCAGTATTTTTTGTCCGCTTGGGTGATTGGCGGCGTTTAGTGTTGATCGGCGGGCTCGGCTCTGCCCTCGCGTTGCTGGCAGCGTCACTGGCATCCGGCGCTCTGTGGCTGATGGTCTGCCATGGTCTGGCCGGTCTGTTTGCCGGTTTGGGACTGAGTGTGGTGGTCAGTTGCCTGGGCGATACGGCGAAACCGGTCAGCAGTTTTGCCTGGGCACTTCTCGTCCAGGCCCTGATGGCGGCAGGGCTCACTTTTCTGGTGCCGTCGTTTGCACCGGGTATCGACCCCAAGCAGGTACTACTGGCGCTGGCCGGACTGGCATTCCTGACGATATTGCTGAGCCGCCTGCTGCCCACCAGTGGCGCCAAACGCCTGAGCCTGCTCAGCAGCCGCAACAGTCGGGCCGACCAGCAGTGGTTTCAGGTCGCGATAGCCGGGACGTTGATCTTTTTGGGTTTTGGACTGTTCTGGTCGTCGCATCTACTGCAGTTCGAAACAGCGCAGCCGGCGCTGGGACTGGGCGCCTCGGCGATCATGTTGCTGTTGCTGGCCAGGGTCTTCGGTGCTTTGCTGGGCACAGCTTTGGCGGCCCGCCTGGGTTTTTTACTGCCCGTTGCTGTAGCGGGGGTGCTGGTGTTGGTGGCCGTTGTGT
>DDNV01000074.1:0-2336 GCA_002341315.1 Cellvibrionales bacterium UBA2511 | reverse complement strand
AGTTGGTGGCCGTTGTGTTATTGCAGGTTAAACCGGACAAAACCGGTTATCTCACGGCGTATGGTCTGGTGGGGGCTACCGGGTTTTTTGTCGCAGCCTATTTGATGGGCTTGCTGGCAAAACTGGATAGCAGTGGACGGTTTTCACCACTGATTCTGACAATACCCCTGCTTGCCATTGTGGGTGCAATAATGGTGTCGGCGACACTGGTCAGTAAGCAGTTCCTGCAGTGGTTGCCGTGGTCAGGCATGATGTTCTGGGCGTTGGGGCTGCTCTTTTATGCAAAGGTTGTTCGAGCCAACAGGCAGCTACTCGCCGACCACAGTGTCCAATCCTCATGAACAGCGATGAGCAGCGGGATGTCACTCATGTTGCCAATCCTGAGGAGCAGCCGTTTTATCGGCTCGGGCCCGAGATTGTCATGGATGCGGTGGAGAGCATTGGCTATCACTGCGATGGACGGCAATTTCCCCTCAACAGCTATGAAAATCGGGTCTATCAGATTGGTATTGAGGATCGCCAGCCCTTAATTGGCAAGTTTTATCGCCCCGCTCGCTGGAGCGACGAGCAGATCCTTGAGGAGCACCAGTTCTGTTTTGAGCTGGAAGCCCATGAGCTGCCCGTGGTTGCCCCCATTCGCGATGACCGGGGCCGCAGCCTGTTCGAATACAAGGACTACCGTTTTGCGCTGTATCCGAGGAAGGGGGGGTATGGTCCGGAGCTGGATAACCTCGATAATCTCTATTTACTGGGTAAATTGCTGGGGCGTATCCACGCCGTGGGGGCCGTGCGCCCCTTTGTGTACCGGCCAACCCTGACCAGCAGGATTTTTGGCCATGAGGCCGCGGCACTGGTCAGCGAACAGTTTATTCCCTGCGAGCTAAAGGAAGCCTACGACTCATTGGTCAGGGATCTGCTGCAGGCAGTGGATCAAACGATTGCCAATGCCGGTTCCATCGACTATATCCGGGTTCATGGGGATTGCCATGCCGGAAATATCCTGTGGCGTGATGACAATGCACATTTTGTCGATCTGGACGATGCGCGAATGGCGCCGGCCATCCAGGATATCTGGATGCTGCTGTCCGGGAGCCGGGATCGCCAGACAGCGCAATTATCGGAAATTATCGACGGCTACAATCAGTTCTTTGATTTTCACCCACGCGAACTGCAGCTGGTGGAAGCTTTTCGCTCACTGCGGATTATTCACCACGCTGCCTGGTTGGCGCGTCGCTGGAGCGATCCCGCCTTCCCCATGGGGTTTCCCTGGTTCAATACAGTCCGTTACTGGAGTGAACACATTCTTGAATTGCGGGAGCAGTTCGCCGCGATGGCAGAACCGCCCCTACAGGTGATGTAGCGCCGGTGAAGCAGTCAGCCCGGGTAGATGGTCTTGACGCCAGTCGATGAGCCCAGCATCAGGGCATCTGCCGGGCGCAGGGCAAACAGGCCATTGCAGACCACCCCGGTGATATTGTTGATCTGCTCCTCCAGTTTTCGTACCGGACTGATGGGGAAGAGGTGGTGTACGTCGAGAATGACGTTGCCGTTATCTGTCACTACACCCTGCCGGTAGACCGGATCGCCGCCTAGCTTGACCAGCTCACGGGCCACATGGCTGCGTGCCATGGGGATAACTTCCACCGGTAGCGGAAAGGTGCCCAGATGTTCAACCCACTTGGACTGGTCGGCAATACAGAGAAATTCGCGAGCTACCGCCGCAACGATTTTTTCGCGGGTGAGGGCAGCCCCGCCACCCTTGATCAGCTCCAGGTGGGGGTTCACCTCGTCCGCGCCGTCCACATAGAGGGTGATCTCGTCGACACTGTTCAGGTCGTAGACGGGAATACCATGGCCTCGCAACCGCTCGGCTGAGGCCTCGGAGCTGGCAACCGTACCCGTTATTTTGGCCTTGTGTTCTGCCAGTAAATCGATATAGGCATTGGCCGTTGAGCCGGTACCAATGCCAATGGTGCTTTTGTCGTCGATGCGTTGCAAAGTGAATTCCACAGCGGCGGCGGCGACGGCCTGTTTCATGGCATCCTGGCTGTTCGATGGTGTGCTCATGGTTCTGCTTGCCCGATTTCAGAAGTGGCTGATTATACGGATCAACGGGTGAAAAGTCAGATAATCCCCCGCAGCGCTGGTGTTGTCGGAGGGGAAAATTTACTATTGCCCGTCGATAACCTAATTGGACAGTATCCAGAAAAATGCCACAAAACTACGTAAAACGTATCCTAAATGCCCGTATCTATGATCTGGTGGTGGAAACCCCGGTAGATGAGGCCGCCCAATTGTCCCAGCGTCTCGGTAATCGGGTGCTGCTGAAACGGGAA
>DDNV01000062.1 GCA_002341315.1 Cellvibrionales bacterium UBA2511 | reverse complement strand
GGTCGTGCAGTGAGTCAATCGGGGGTACCGGAAAATATCCACCTTTCACACGAGGGCGGTGACCCATATTGCCTTCAGCGTATTCATTTCCTGTGGACCAGGCGGCTTCTTCTGAGCTGATTTTGACAAAGCAGCCACTCATGTCGATGCCCCACTTGATGTCATCAAAAACAAAGAATTCGGGTTCGGGGCCAAAAAAAGCGGTATCCCCAAGGCCGGTGGCGGCCAGGTATTGCTCGGCGCGCTTGGCTACAGAGCGAGGATCGCGCTCATAACCAGTCATGGTATTGGGTTCCAAAATGTCACAGCGAAGAATGACTGTACTGTCGTCCGAGAAGGGGTCGAGAATGGCTGTGCTGTCGTCGGGCATCAGGACCATGTCTGATTCGTTGATGCCTTTCCAGCCAGCAATGGATGAGCCATCAAACATTTGTCCGGTTTCAAAAAACTCCTCATCGACAGACTTTGAGGGGATGGTGACGTGTTGTTCTTTACCTTTTGTATCGGTGAAACGCAGGTCTACCCAGCGAGATTCACTCTCTTTGATCAGGTTAAGAGTTTTATTGGACATTGGCTCCTCCAGGTGTGGATATCCGGTTTTGTAGGGTTGCCGAAAGCGGCAGCTCTGGGTTGAGTATATCGTTAGTTCAATGGTTTTGTTTTATTGGTTTGCAAGCAATGTGCCAATATGAAGCAAAAGCCATGCCATGGGTATCAGCCAAGTAAAACAACAGCTTATCAGTTTGGCAAGACGGTCTTTTGCACCATATTAGAATCTATTTTATAAATTATGCACTAAAATAGTGCGATCCGCCTGGGTCCGGTTGCAGTGTTTCATGATAAGCGGATTTGGCCACATTTGTAATATAATCTTGGGCTGTTAAATACGAGCTGTAGTCATTATTCCCATGCATTTCATCGTCAAGCTTTTCCCCGAGATTACCATTAAGAGTCCCCCTGTCCGCAAGCGCATGACCCGCCAGCTGAGGGATAATCTTCGCAAATTGCTGGTGAGCATCGATCCTGCTGTCCAGCTTCAGCAGGACTGGGAGAAAATTCAGGTCGTCGGTCCTGCCGATGACGAGCTGACCCGTCAGGTTGTAGACCTGCTGGGCAGAACCCCTGGAATTGCTAAATTTGCCCGAGTACAGCGCTATCCGCTGGGGGACTTTGACGATGTGGTTGAAAAAACCCTGATTTTTTGGCGAAACCGTCTGGATAATAAAAGTTTTGCTGTTCGGGTGAAACGGGTTGGCGAGCACGGCTTCAAGTCCAGTGATGTCGAGCGCTATGTCGGCGCCGCCCTGCTGAGGTGGTGTGGCACGGCCCGCGTTAATCTCAAGCGGCCGGATGTCACGGTCCGTCTGGAGATTCGTCACAATGAGCTTTATGTCATTCAAGCGGTTTATCCCGGGTTGGGTGGTTTCCCTCTCGGTACCCAGGATGCAGTGATTTCACTACTGTCGGGTGGGTTTGATTCCTCTGTGGCCAGTTACCTCACTATCAAGCGGGGCCTGTGCACACATTATCTATTTTTTAATCTGGGTGGCCGCAATCATGAGGTGGGGGTCAAGCAGGTGGCCTCTTATCTGTGGCAGAAATATGCCAGCTCCCACCCGGTGCACTTTATAACAATCCCGTTCGCCGGTGTGGTGGAAGAAATCCTGACCAGGGTTGGCAATGCGGAAATGGGGGTTGTGCTGAAGCGTATGATGCTGCGCGTCGCCAGTGAAGTCGCCAGGGAGCTGAAAATTGATGCACTGGTGACGGGTGAGAGCGTTGCCCAGGTATCAAGTCAGACACTGGCCAATCTCGCTGTTATTGATGCGGTGACTGACGCGTTGGTCCTCCGGCCGCTGATCACCGCTGACAAAGGTGACATCATCGATATTGCCCGGGCCATAGGAGTGGAAGATTTTGCGGCCAATATGCCTGAATACTGTGGTGTTATTTCGGTCAGGCCCACCACCCGTGCGACGGGCCAGAAGGTCGCTCACGAAGAGGAAAAATTTGATTTCAGTGTATTAGAGCACGCGCTCGCCCATGCTCGTGTCCAGACCATCGATGAGGTGCTGAACGATACTGGCACTATTCCTGTGGATACCTTTGAAAGCCCACCACCGGACTCAGTGATCCTGGACATTCGCCATCCTGATGAGGTTTGTTCCCGGCCACTGAATGTGCCTGAAGCAGAGGTAGAGCTGATGCCTTTTTATACATTGCAGGGCCGCTTCCGCGAGCTAAAACAGGCATCCCGATATGTGCTGTATTGTGACCGGGGGGCGATGAGTCAGCTGCATGCGGAGCACCTGATAGAGCAGGGTTTCTGCAATGTGGGCGTTTATCGCCCTGTCCGAAAATAAATAGTGCAGAGGCTTCGAGAAACTCTATATATCTTAAATATACCCGCAGATAATTTTTTATTCTTTGTGAATATTAATAGCGCCCCCTACCCTTGCTCTTTTTGAGCAGGCGAAGTGAAATTTATGGACTGGCAAGGCATTTTATCATTGGCGTTGACACTGGGCGCTTTGCTGATATTGGCAACCACCCGGATTGGACCCCATCTGGTGATGATGGTGGTGCTGAGCATACTGAGTGTCACCGGTATCCTGACTGCCACCGAAGCGCTGTCTGGATTCAGCAATAGCGGTGTTATCACTGTCGCGGCGATGTTTGTGGTGGCAGCAGGGCTCCATGGGTCGGGTGGGATTGATCTGCTGGTGAACCGCTTCCTGGGGCGGCCTAAAACCGTCCGGTCTGCCTTGACCAGGATGTTTGCACCTGTGGCGTTGCTGAGTGGCTTTTTAAACAATACACCCGTTGTCGCCACGATGATTCCGGCCATTCATGCCTGGTCGCGACAAATCAATATTGCGCCATCCAAATTGATGATTCCGCTAAGCTATACGGCAATTCTGGGCGGTACCCTGACCCTTATCGGCACCAGCACCAATCTGGTGGTCAATGGTCAATATCAGGTGTTGACGGGTGAAGCGGGATTTTCGTTGTTTTCTATCACTGCTGTGGGGTTTCCGGTCGCTGTGGTTGGGCTGTTTTTTATCTGGCTGTTTTTTCCCAAGTGGCTGCCGGATCGCGGTGATCAGCAGGCTTTTGGCAATCTGCGTGAATTCACGCTGGAAGTTTCCGTTGCGAAAGATGGCCCATTGGTCGGCAAAACAGTGGCAAGTGCAGGGCTGCGTCATCTGAGGCGCGTTTATCTTGTGGAAATTGAACGTGGAGGCACGGTGGTGACCGCCGTTCCCTCTGAGGAAAAACTGCAGGGTGGAGACCGCCTGGTGTTCGCCGGTGATACGGAAGCGATTTCAGATCTACTCCGCATCAATGGCCTGGTGCCATCGACCGAGAATGAGGAAGGATTGTCTCTGGATACTGACCGCGCTGAGCGGCGTCTG
>DDNV01000051.1:42271-42942 GCA_002341315.1 Cellvibrionales bacterium UBA2511 | reverse complement strand
TGAAAGTGGCAACCAAAAAACCACAGGTCCTTATGGATATCCAGTTCTGCGGTTATCAGGCCTTTGCCAAACCGACCTTCTTCGGCATGTATGCGGGTGATTCGATCCACCATCAACATGTTGTCAGCGGGGAGTTTGGCGTTGCCTTCACCGAACAGGTCGCCGTGACTACAGGCGACGATTTCCTCGCGGGTATACGCGTTCTGTGATTGTGGAACGAATTTCGTCATTGAGTGGACTGCCCTGGTTGGCGGGTTTTACCCGGTACTGGTTTGTCATCGAAGCGGTGAATTTTAGCGGATTTGCTCATTAAGTCCAGAAAAGAAGGGGGCGTGTAGAGGTCTGTATTGCCTGATCAATTCTCGTCAATCAGATCAGAGCGCACACCATATTGTATTGATACTTGCGGCAGATATTCCTGTGCAGGGAGTCAGTAGTTTCGTTGGAGGGCAAACTCTGTGAGTTCTGCCAATGCCCGGTGTTCCGGTGAGTCTGTAAAATCTGCCAGGCAGGCCTTCGCCTGTTCTGCATGATGAGCCGCACAAGTGAGTGTATAGTCGAGTGCACCTGTCGAATGGATAGCCTCACTAATCTGGTCCAGTTGTTCCAGGGCACCCTTCTCAATGGCTGATCGAATCATCGCGGCCTGCTTGCTCGTCCCCTGCTGCATG
>DDNV01000051.1:38270-42184 GCA_002341315.1 Cellvibrionales bacterium UBA2511 | reverse complement strand
CAAGTCCCCTGCTGCATGGCACGAATCAAAGGTAATGTCGGTTTGCCCTCCGCGAGGTCATCGCCGATATTTTTGCCAAGTTCGTCCGCCTGGCCGCTGTAGTCCAGCACGTCATCAACCAGCTGAAATGCCATTCCCAGATGGTAACCGTAACGTTTTGCCGCTTCTTCCTGAGTGGCAGAGGCTCCTGCCAGTATGGCACCGGTTTGTGCCGCCGCCTCGAAGAGTTGAGCTGTTTTCTTGTGAATGACGTTGAGGTAGGCCGCTTCGGATGTATCGGGGTTGCCAGCATTGATTAATTGCTGCACTTCACCTTCGGAGATGATATTGGTGGTATCGGCGATGATTCGCATGATCGCCATACTGTCGATGGCAACCAGCATCTGGAACGCCCGGGAGTAGAGAAAGTCTCCGACAAGCACACTGGGAGCATTGCCGAACCGCGCATTGGCTGTGGCTCTTCCACGTCGCAAGCTGGAGGTGTCCACCACATCGTCGTGCAGTAGCGTGGCGGTGTGAATGAACTCGATAATGGCGGCCAGTGAGATGTGTTCTGTCCCCCGGTAGCCAAAGCTTTTCGCGATGAGTAACACCAGTAGGGGCCGAAGTCGTTTGCCGCCGGCGTCGACAATGTACTGGCCAATATTTTCCACTAACCCGACGTCAGAATGCAGCTGGCGAATGATCAGCTCATTCACCTGTTCAAATTCGGATTTAACTACCTGATGGAATGGCAACATGCCGTAACCCTGGCCAGCAACTATAGGTGTAAACAGCCAATGCACGCGGGACTTGTACGATAGGCGCGTCGCATCCTAGAGAGGGCCTCTGTCACTGTCAAGTTTCTGGTGCTGGCATCATCTATACAATGGAATATTCCCTTGCGATAACAGGGGGTTTCCCTTAAAATCCCGCCCCTCGCAAAACCGGCCTTGAGGAAATCGTTCCTGCAGGCTTCGAACAGGCATGAGCGAATACGGAGCATATTATGTACGCAGTTATAAAGAGTGGTGGCAAACAGCATCGGGTGAAGGAAGGCGAATACCTGCGCCTCGAAAAGCTGGAAGTCCCCACCGGTGGCAATATTGACTTCAATGAAGTGCTGATGGTTGCCGATGGTGAAAATTTCAAGATCGGTGCGCCGTTGCTTGAAGGTGCCAAGGTGACAGGTGAGGTGCTCAGTCATGGTCGTGCGGACAAGGTGCAAATCATCAAGTTTCGTCGCCGCAAGCATCACCGGAAGCAAATGGGCCACCGTCAGTGGTACACCGAAGTAAAAATTACGGGCATCAGTGCCGGTTAAGATCAGATAGGAGAACGTCATGGCTCACAAGAAAGCTGGTGGTAGTACCCGTAACGGGCGCGATTCCGAAAGTAAACGACTGGGTGTCAAGCGTTTCGGTGGCGAACAGGTCACAGCGGGTAATATCATTATTCGTCAGCGCGGTACCCGGTTCCATGCCGGCAGCAATGTTGGCATTGGTCGCGACCACACCATTTTTGCTACAGCAGACGGTGAAGTACAGTTCACAGTGAAAGGTCCCAATAATCGCAAGTATGTGAATATTGTCACCGCCTGAGGCTGGCTTTATTGAAAAGCCCCGCCCAGGCGGGGCTTTTTTGTGTTTGAATATTTGAATATCGAGTGGATTGTATGTGTTCGTGTTGCCAGTGGCATACGATTTAATTCCAACCCCTCAGAGCGCGGTATACTCCCGTCATGAAATTTGTCGATGAAACAACGATTCACGTACATGCCGGTCGCGGTGGTAACGGTTGCCTGAGTTTTCGCCGTGAGAAATTCGTGGCCAAAGGTGGGCCCGACGGTGGCGACGGTGGCGACGGCGGCTCGGTTTATCTGGAAGGCGATATCAACCTCAATACCCTGGTGGATTATCGCTTTCAGCGGGATTATCGCGCCCAGAGTGGCCAGGCTGGCAGCAGTCGCAACTGTACCGGTCGGGGTGGTGATGACCTGGTTCTCAAGGTGCCGGTGGGGACCACGGTGATTGATGAAGATACCGAGGAAGTGCTCGGTGATATCACCGATGATGGTCAGCGCCTGATGGTGGCTCATGGAGGCTTTCACGGTCTGGGGAATACCCGTTTCAAATCGAGTGTCAATCGTGCGCCGCGCCAGACATCACCTGGCAAGGAGGGTGAGGAGCGCAATCTGCGGTTGGAGCTGAAAGTACTGGCAGATGTGGGCCTGGTTGGTTTGCCCAATGCCGGGAAGTCGACGTTTATCCGCGCTGTCTCGGCTGCGCGTCCCAAGGTTGCCGATTATCCCTTTACCACACTCGTTCCCAATCTCGGTGTCGTCAATCCCTACAAGTATCGCAGTTTTGTGATTGCTGATGTGCCTGGTCTGGTGGAAGGTGCTGCCGAAGGTGCCGGTCTTGGCATTCGTTTTCTGAAACACCTGACACGAACCCGCCTGCTGTTACATCTGGTGGATATGATGCCGCCCGATGGAAAAAATCCAGCGGATAATATCGCCATTATTGAAGATGAACTGGATCAGTTCAGCCCGACGCTGTGGAGCAGGGATCGTTGGTTGGTGCTCAATAAAGTGGATTTATTACCCGAGTCGGACCGCCAGCAATATTGCAGCGACGTGGTCGCCCAGCTGGGCTGGGAAGGGCCGGTGTATCAGGTGTCTGCCTTGTCCGCCCAAGGTACGGCCGGGCTGTGTGATGACATTCTCGAGTATCTGGAAGCCTGTTGGGAGACTGAACGCAGTGACCCGGAGGTAGCCCGCCGGGAGCTGGATGTTCAGCACCAGATGCAGCATGAGGCACGTGACCGAATTGAATCCCTGCGCCAGAATCGAAAATCGGATGACAGCGACGAGGATGATGACTTTGACGACGATGATTATGATGTGGAAGTCGTTTATAGCCCCTGAATCGTTATCGATTCAATTCCGGAAATCAGCCACTCTCAACCAGGATTCGATCCACCAGACAGCAGACCAGCCATGAACGATAGAACGATTGTCCGCAATGCCCGCCGCTGGGTCGTAAAGATAGGCAGTGCCCTGTTGACTGCCGATGGCCGTGGTCTCGATCGGGAATCTATCGGCGCCTGGGTGGCCCAGGTGGCAGAATTACTCGAGCAGGACATTGAAGTGGTGATGGTCTCTTCCGGGGCTGTTGCCGAGGGTATGTCCCGGCTCGGCTGGCGGAAGCGGCCATCGGCTGTTCACGAGTTGCAGGCAGCGGCAGCCGTAGGCCAGATGGGCCTGGTGCAGGCCTATGAATTCCAGTTTCAACAATTCAACCGCCACACCGCGCAGGTGCTGCTCGATCACGATGATCTGTCGAACCGCGAGCGTTACCTCAATGCCCGCAACACGTTACAGACATTGATCGGGCTGGGGGTGGTGCCGATTATTAACGAAAACGATACGGTGGTTACCGATGAAATTCGTTTTGGTGACAATGACACGCTGGCGGCGGTGGTGGCCAATCTTATCGATGCGGATTTGCTGGTGATTCTCACTGATCAGCATGGACTTTATGATGCCGACCCGAGAACCTCGCCAAAGGCCCGGCTGGTTTCCCTGGGCCGGGCAGGTGATCCCGCACTGGACAAACTGGCCAGTGAAGGCGGTGCGTTGGGCCGGGGGGGCATGATTACCAAATTGCGTGCCGCCCGCCTGGCCGCCCGTTCGGGAGCGAGAACAGTGATTATTGGTGGTCGCAACGAGCAGGTGCTCACCAGACTGGCAAAGGCGGAAGATCTTGGAACGCTGCTGTTGGCAGAACAGATGCCGATAGCCGCCCGCAAGCAGTGGTTGGCGGGCCGGTTGCAGGTGCGCGGGTCGCTGACCCTGGACGAGGGCGCCTGTCGGGCGTTGCGGGAGCAGGGCAAGAGTCTATTGCCGGTCGGGGTGAAAGCGGTCGTTGGGA
>DDNV01000051.1:31835-38173 GCA_002341315.1 Cellvibrionales bacterium UBA2511 | reverse complement strand
GGGTGAAAGCGGTCGTTGGGGATTTTCACCGGGGTGATCTGGTGCGCTGCGTTGACCCGGCGGGTAATGAGGTCGCCCGCGGCCTGGTCAACTACAGTGCTGCCGAGAGTCGTCTGATTATTGGCAAGAGCAGTGACAGGATTCTCGATATCCTCGGTTATTGTGATGATAAAGAAGTGATTCACCGGGACAATCTGGTTTTGATCTAGTCTGCTCTGTGCAGCTAGGCTGGCGGGTCCAACTGATCATTGACAGATCCGTTGACCCTAAACCAGCCAGCGATGCTGTAGCGGTGTCGGTTGGTGGGCAAAACTTCGTGGGGAAATACTTCACTCAGGAAGATGGCCAGCGTTCCGTAAGCTGGCGTTACCCGCAGGATTTCCCGTTCCCCCATTTCACTGAACAGAATCAGTTCACCACCGTCGTCTGGCATCCAGCCGGGATTCAGGTAAGCCACTGTCGAGAGTCGACGGTTGGTCTGACCCCGAAAGGCATCCAGGTGTTTGCGATAAAAATCGCCTGGACGGTAATGTGAAAAATGGCTCTCGTAAGAGAACAAGCCAAGAAAAAGGTGCCGATTGAGATAGGTCTGTAGTCGACCGCTCCACTCCAGCCAGCGCTGCTCCGGTAACGTTGCCCCTGCAATCCAGCGGATGGCATCCCGTCGGACAAACCGGTTCAGGGTTTGATCACAGTTGCGGCCCACGCCTGCTTCGCTGAAGTCATTGCTGTGAAGCGATTGTATCTGGCCAAACAATTCTTCCGACAATAGTCCGGGCAGTGCGTTGGGAATAACCGTGTAGCCTTTCCCGGTGAGATCACTGGCAATCTGTGAAAAAAGGAGAGTTTCGACTTCCTGTTCGTCAGAGGTGTCGACAGAGATGGATGTCATGTTGGTGCTAACCGGATTGAGGTGTGCGATTATCAGATCTAAGGTGGATTGCTGTAAATGGGTTCGAGGTTTTCTTCACGCTGATTTTGCAGATATTGTGGCGCTCGTGGGCAGGCAGTCTTGATAAATACCCCTTGTGGTTTTTTCGCAATCCTCTTAAATAGCGAAGTGAGTGTTGTTGGATCGAACGGTAGTCTGAAAGGTTTTTTCCATTGGATGTTGATGGTTAACGATTATTGCTATGAAAAGTGTTGTTCATGAGTTAGCGCGTATCGTCCAGACCGTGGCGACGGCTGATACACCTATTGATCAGGTTAACCTGATCGTTGAGTCTATCAGCCAGACCATGGCGGTGGATGTGTGCAGTCTCTACCTGGCGAATGATCAGCGGGAAATGCTGTTGCTGGCGTCCCACGGTCTGGCCGCAAAAGCCGTACGTAACGTCAAGTTGCCGCCTGGCACAGGGCTGGTGGGGCTGGTCGCCACCAGTCGCCATCCGGTCAATCTGGCCGATGGCACAGTACACCCCTCCTATTGTTATGTCGCAGAGACACGGGAAGAGCAGTTCCACAGTTTTTGCGGTGTGCCTATCGTGCATGCCGGCAAAGTTATTGGTGTTCTGGTGGTTCAGGGGCGTGAAATTCGCGAGCTATCTGAGGAAGAGCAGGGCTTTTTAGTGACGCTGGCAGCCCATCTGGCATTGTTGCTGGGTACCAGTCCGCTCGCTCAGGGCGATATGATCGGCCTCAACGAGCGGGTGTCTGGTGTCAAGGGCGCACCCGGTATCGGTATCGGTCATATCAAAATAAGCGATCACGGCGAACTGTACTCTGTGCTCGATGCGCCCTGTGAAGATATTCCCGGTGCCGTGGAGGACTGGCAGAAACTGCTTGCCGTGGTGCGGGCGCAAATTGATCACGAGCAGGCGTCTCTCGGCAAAGAGATATCCGGCAGTGTCGCCGGTATTTTCAGCGCCTACAACATGCTGCTGGAGGATCCGGCCTTCTGCAATTATGTCGAGAAGGGGATTCGTGGCGGCAACTGGTTGCCGGGATCACTGCGCAAAGCGGTGCAGCATTTTGCCGAACTGTTTCTGGAGATGGATGACCCTTATCTGAAAGCCCGTCACGAAGATATTCACCATCTGGGTAACAAGTTGTTCAACGCCTGGCGGGGAATCAAGCCTGTGGCCATTCCCCCCGATACAAATATCGTATTGGTGGGCTTTCAGGTGAGTGTTTCCGATATTGCCCTGATCCCCAGTGACAAATTGGTGGGGCTGGTCTGTTTTGATGGCTCAGGCCTGTCACATACAGCCGTGCTGGCCAATGCGCTCGGCATTCCTGCTGTCATGGGCACCGGCCGGTTGCGTCGGCTGGTTGATGACGCCCAGATTATTGTTGACGGAAACAATGGTCAGGTACTGCTCAATCCCGGTGATGCGGTTCTGGCAGAGTATCAGCGGTTGGTGAATGATCGCCGCGCCCTGATGAAGCAGTTGGAAAAAATGCGCGATTTGCCCGCCGTGAGTCGGGATGGTATCGCCGTAACCCTTTATACCAATACCGGGTTGTTGGCAGATATCTCCCCGGGACTGTTGAGTGGTGCCCAGGGTGTGGGGCTGTACCGCACAGAAATCCCTTTCATGGTGCACGACAGTTTCCCCTCCGAGGAAGAGCAAATCGGGGTCTATAGGCAAGTCCTGGATGCTTACAAAGGCAAGCCGGTCCATATGCGGACTCTGGATGTTGGTGGCGACAAGCAATTGCCCTATTTCCCGGTCGACAACGAAAAAAATCCGGCTCTGGGCTGGCGTGGTGTGCGCTTTACCCTGGATAACAGCCAGTTACTGATGACCCAGGTCCGCGCCATGATGCGCGCAGCAGAGGGGATGGACAATCTGCGAATTCTCTTACCAATGGTCAGTTCCACCAGTGAACTCGACGACTTTTCCGAGATTTTTCTTGATGCCTTAGAGCAGCTGACAGCGGAGGGTTACGCTGTTACCAGGCCCGATTTGGGTGTTATGGTGGAGGTTCCGGCGGCTATTTCCCAAATCCCGTTCTGGGCAGGGAAAATCGACTTTATTTCCATCGGTTCCAATGACCTCAGCCAGTATCTGCTGGCGCTGGATCGTGACAATCCCCGAGTGTCAGCCCGTTATGATCATGTGCATCCGGCTGTGTTGCTGGAAATTCAGCGCATTCTCAAGTTGGCCAAAGATGCTGGAATCCCGGTCAGTCTCTGTGGTGAGATGGCTTCGGATCCAGTGGCGGTCGTACTGTTGCTCGGTCTTGGCATGCGTACGCTCAGTATGAGTGCCGCTAAATTACCCCAGATGAAATGGTTGATTCGTACACTGCCTATTGCTACCGCCGAGCGTCTGGCGCACGATTCGCTGACATGCCACTATCCCGCTGATATACGGAAATTGGTGCGCTTAGAACTCGATAACCTCGGTCTTGATGAGCTTTTTAAATAGCGGCTTGATAGTGGGTTTCTTCAGTTGGTTAACAGGGTAGATCTGATGAATCGGCAGGTTGCCGGGATCCGGTAGCTTGGGAGCGTCTATCTATATTTGCTGACAATACACAGACAGAGTAAACAATTTATGTCCAATCTTTTGCTGGTGGTGGACGATCTTGAGGACATCAACGGCTTTGGCTTCGATGACCTGGCCATCAGTTTTGCACAATATCTGGAGGATCACCCGAAAAAAGGCGAGAAAAAGCTTAGCCTGATCAACCTGTGTGACAGTGAAAAGTATTTGAGTAGGGGATACTATTGTTCCCTGCTGGCGGAGGCCCGGGGGCATCGGGTGATGCCTTCTGTGAACACAATCAACGATCTGCGCAGCAAGTTGTTGTACATGTCGCGTATCACGGGTGAGCTGCTGTTATCCGGTTCCAATACGGGGGGAGAAGGGGAGAAAAAAACATTTTATGTGAATTTTGGGGTTGCATCAGACCCCGGTTTTTCCCGGTTCGGACAGCGACTGTTTTCTGTGTATCCGGCCCCCATGCTGAAAGTTGTGTTGTTCTGGTCTGGTGGCTGGCAAGTAAAAAGTATTGTTGCCATCTCACTGGGTAAATTGCCAAAAGCGGAGCGCCCGAAATTTGTGGAAGCGATGCTCAAATTTAACGAAAAACGTTGGCAGAGCCCGAAAAAGAAGAAATCCTATCGCTGGGAGCTGGGTGTGCTGGTGGATCCCAAGGAGGTCATGCCTCCCAGTAACAAGGAGGCCCTGAGTCGTTTTATCAAGGCTGCCGCCAAGTGTAATATCAATGCTGAGTTGATCACTGCCAGGGATTATCCGCGCCTCGGCGAATATGACGGCCTGTTTATTCGTGAGACCACCGCTATCGACCATCATACCTTCCGCTTTGCCAGGAAGGCGGAGATAGAGGGGATGGTAGTAATTGATGATCCCACCTCCATTTTGCGTTGTTGTAACAAGGTTTTTTTACAGGATGCCTTTACCTATAACGGTGTTCCCGCGCTCAAAACTCAGGTGTTTTCCACGCACACTCCAGACGACCTGGATGCCATTGAAAAGGAATTTGGCTACCCCGTGGTGTTAAAGATACCAGAAGGTTCATTTTCCAAAGGCGTATTCAAAGCTGCTAACAGGGAGGAGTTGTTGGCACATCTGACTGAGCTGTTGAAAACCACTGCGCTGGTATTGGTGCAGGAGTATCTCTATACCGATTTTGACTGGCGCATCGGGGTATTCAACAACCGGCCTTTGTATGCTTGCCGCTACTTCATGGCGCGCAATCACTGGCAAATCTACAATCATGGCAGCAAACGTTTTAACTCGGGCGGATTTGAAACCCTGCCAACCTACGAAGTGCCGAGAGAAGTGCTGGATGCCGCATTGCGTGCAGCCAGGGTGATCGGTAGTGGTTTATACGGTGTCGATATCAAACATCAGGGCAAGCAGGCCTACGTAATTGAAATCAACGATAACCCCAATATTGACTACAAAGTGGAGGACGTCTATCTCGGGGATGAGCTTTATATGCTGGTGATGGCGGAAATGGCTCGACGTCTGGAGCTGAAAGGTCGCTAGAAAATGACTATTGATCGCCGATTAATGGTCGGTCATAAAAAAACCGGCCATCGGCCGGTTTTTTGATTGCAATGACAAACCCTTAGCTGGCTGCCATTGACTTCAATTGGGCGTTCAGTCTGCTCTTGTGACGGGCGGCCTTGTTTTTGTGAATAATACCTTTGTCGGCCATCCGGTCAATGACGGGCACTGCAGAGTTATAGGCGGCAGTCGCCGTGGTCACTTCGCCGGTTGCAATGGCGGCGTAGGTTTTCTTGATATAGGTGCGTACCATAGAACGCAGGCCGGCATTGTGCTGGCGACGCTGTTCATTCTGACGTGCGCGTTTGCGTGCTTGGGGTGTATTGGCCACCTGGGTGCTCCTCTCAATCGTGAGTCTTGATTCAAGGCGCGGAAATATACAGGTTTTGGGGCGGCTTATCAACAGGCCGAAGGCCACAAAGTCCGCAAATTGCGTTTAGCTTGATAGCTGGGCGATCGGCGACGTGTCCGGGCGCGATACCCGGCAGTCGATCCCGGTTGTTGAACCCGGTTGTCCGGGCCTCGCCAATCAGCGATGCCGCTATCATCCCGTCACCAAAATCACTATGATTTGCCCCTTGCGTTTAGCCATTGTCGGGACAATGCCGGTTTGCAACCACAGAATTCAGACGATTCAAATCCTTCCGAGCCCACAGCCGCAGAACCCCCCGTAGCGCCTGGACTGCTGCGCTCCAGTAGTGTGGTCGGCAGTATGACCATGCTCTCCCGGGTGCTTGGCTTACTGCGGGATATGGTGTTTGCCAGGGTCATCGGTGCCGATGCGCTGGCCGATGCCTTCTTTGTCGCCTTTAAAATCCCAAATTTCTTTCGACGACTGTTTGCCGAGGGAGCATTTGCCCAGGCATTTGTGCCAGTACTGGGTGAGTATCGCGAAAAAGGCACCCCGGCAGCGGTCAAGGCTTTGCTGGATAGTGTGGCCGGCGTGCTGGGTTCATCGCTGATTGTGCTCACCATTCTGGTGGTCATTGCTTCGCCGTTAGTCACTGCACTGTTCGCCTTTGGTTTCTGGCTTGATTACCCGGACAAGTTTGACGCCGCCAGCACTATGTTGCGGATCACTTTCCCCTACTTGATGTTGATATCCCTGACAGGCCTGGCCGGGGCAATTCTCAACAGTTACGACCGTTTTGCCGTGCCCGCTTTTACGCCGGTGCTGTTAAATATTACCCTGATAGCTGCCGCGCTGGTGGCCGCTCCCTGGTTTGATGCGCCCGTCTATGCACTGGCCTGGGGCGTGCTGGTGGCCGGGGTTGTGCAACTGCTGTTTCAGTTGCCATTTCTTGCTCAGATCCACAGGCTTCCGAACCCTAAAGTGGATTGGCGGGATGAAGG
>DDNV01000051.1:31371-31684 GCA_002341315.1 Cellvibrionales bacterium UBA2511 | reverse complement strand
AAGGTGTGCGCAGGGTGCTTCGCCTGATGGTGCCGGCAATCTTTGGCGTTTCTGTCAGCCAGATCAACCTGTTGCTGGATACTGTGATAGCCTCGTTTCTGCCAACGGGTAGTATTTCCTGGCTGTATTACTCTGACCGGCTGTCCGAGCTTCCGTTGGGTGTGTTTGGGATTGCTATCGCCACCGTGATTTTGCCCAGCCTGTCCCGGCAACATGCTGCCCGTACCACGGAAGTGTTCAGCCGCACTCTCGACTGGGCTCTGCGTATGGTGCTGCTGGTTGCCATTCCAGCGGCGGTGGCATTGATGATACT
>DDNV01000051.1:28684-31202 GCA_002341315.1 Cellvibrionales bacterium UBA2511 | reverse complement strand
GGGGCGGTGGCATTGATGATACTTGCCGAGCCGATTCTCACGACCCTGTTTTATTATGGTGATGTGATGACGCCGCGGGATATCGGAATGGCGACCCTCAGCCTCCAGGCGTACGCGATTGGTCTGATTGCTTTCATGTTAATCAAAGTACTGGCTCCCGGTTATTTTGCCCGACAGGATATGAAAACCCCGGTGCGTATCGGGATTATTGCCCTGGTAACCAACATGGTGCTCAATTTGGCGTTTGCGCTGCCGCTGCATCACTATCTCGGCATCGGGCATGTCGGGTTGGCGCTGGCGACCTCGTTGGCGGCCATGCTGAATGCCGGACTGTTGTTCCGCGGACTGTATGGGCTTGGTATTTATCGACCCGCTCCCGGCTGGCCCCGCTTCTTGTTGACATTACTGGGTGCCAATCTGGTCATGGCGACGGTGCTGTGGGGATTCACGGCTTACCTGGATCAGTGGCTCTTCTGGGACGGTTGGCAGCGCGTCGGTTGGATGCTCTTGATCTGTCTCAGCGGCATGTTGGTATACACACTGTTTTTGCTGGCGGGCGGTATGCGGCCCTCTGACCTTCGCCATCGCTAGGGCGCTGTCACAAAAGTGTTGGCCCGAAGGTGCTTCGCCTGTTTTTCCCCTATTGGGCTGGGTTATACTGCCGCCTTTGTTTTGCGATGAAAGCCGCCAGTGACTACAAACCAGTGACTCTGAACCCGTGACCCCGAACCAGTGACCGGAAAAAAGCATCAGTTTATCCGCGGATTGCACAATCTGCGTCCGGAACATCGAGGTTGTGTCGCGACGATTGGATCCTTTGACGGCGTTCATCTCGGTCATCGGGCCATTCTGCAACAGTTGCGTGAACAAGCAGCAATATACAACCTGCCTTCTGTGGTGATTATTTTTGAACCGCAGCCTCAGGAATTTTTTTCAGGCGAGCAGGCCCCGGCCCGACTGATGCGTTTACGCGAAAAGGTGGAAGCACTGGTCAGCGAAGGCGTAGATCGGGTTCTCTGCCTGCAGTTCAACCGCTCGCTGCGCAGTTTGTCAGCCCGTCAATTTATTGACAGGGTGTTAATTGACGGCTTGGGTGTTCGCTGTCTGGTGGTCGGTGACGATTTCCGCTTTGGTCATGATCGCAGCGGTAATGACCAGCTGCTCAGACAGGTTGGGGAACAGCAGGGTTTTGACGTGATCGACACGCATACCTTGCAGTATGGCAGTGAGCGGATCAGCAGTACACGCATTCGCCAGGTGCTGGAAGTCGGCGATTTTGCGCTGGCTGAAACCTTGCTGGGACGACCCTATCATATTACCGGCAGGGTGGTTTACGGGCAGCAATTGGGTCAACAGTTGGGTATCCCCACTGCCAATGTGCAGCTCTATCGCTATCGCGCTCCATTGAGCGGCGTATATGTGGTGGAGGTGCTGCTGGAAGGCAAACGGTTGCCCGGAGTTGCAAATGTGGGCGTGCGGCCCACCGTGGGTGACTTGATCAAACCGGTGCTCGAAGTGCATCTGCTGGATTTTGATCAGCTAATCTACGGTCAACGAATTCATGTGGAATTCAAAAAGAAAATACGGGAAGAGCAGACGTTTGATTCTCTCGAGGCAATGGTAACGAAAATTCACAGTGATATTGCGCTGGCCCGGCAGTACTTTGCCGAGGTGTAACCCCGATGTTGGAAAACGATGACTGATTATAAAGCCACTCTCAATTTGCCGTTTACCGAGTTTCCCATGAAGGCCAATCTGGCCCAGCGGGAACCGACCATGCTTAAATCCTGGCAGAGCGCCGGGCTATACGAAAAAATTCGTGAGCAACGTCACGGCAGACAGAAATTCATTTTGCACGATGGCCCTCCCTACGCAAATGGCGATATTCATATCGGTCATTCGGTCAATAAAATATTGAAGGATATCGTCGTCAAGTCCCGTACTTTGAGTGGCTATGATGCTCCTTATGTGCCCGGCTGGGATTGCCACGGGCTGCCGATTGAGCACCAGGTTGAAAAGAAGATCGGCAAGGCCGGCGTCAAGGTCGACATCAAAACATTTCGTCAGAAATGCCGGGAGTATGCACGCCGTCAGGTGGACGGGCAGAAAAAGGATTTCATGCGTCTCGGTGTGCTGGGCGACTGGGAAAACCCTTACCTGACGATGGATTACCAGTTTGAGGCCAATATTATTCGGGCGCTGGGCAAAATCATTGAGAACGGCCATCTGGTGCGTGGCTTCAAGCCGGTCTACTGGAGTGTGGTCGGCGCCTCGGCCCTGGCAGAAGCCGAAGTCGAATATCAGGACAAAATGTCTTTTTCCATCGATGTGGCGTTTCCAGTTGTAGATACCGAAGCCTTTTTGGCGATCATGGACGATGTGACCGGCGAAGGGCCGGTCGCAGTGGCCATCTGGACCACCACGCCCTGGACGCTGCCTTCGAACCAGGCGGTCAGTCTCAACCCCGAACTGGATTATGTGCTGGTGCAGTGCGATGTCGGTGAGGGTGTCGGTGAGG
>DDNV01000051.1:14513-28487 GCA_002341315.1 Cellvibrionales bacterium UBA2511 | reverse complement strand
AGGGTGTCGGTGAGGGTGTCGGTCGCTTTCTGTTAGCCGAAGAGCTGGTGCCTGCCGTGATGAAGCGCTGGGGTGTAAAAGACTATCGGGTTGTCGGCCGTGTCAAAGGGCAACGGCTCGAGAATCAGTTACTACAGCATCCTTTTTATGATCGTCAGGTGCCAATATTGCTGGGCGACCATGTCACCACAGAAACCGGTACCGGCTGTGTCCATACAGCGCCGGATCACGGCATGGAAGACTTCGTAGTGGCCAATAAATACGGTATTGGCACACTCAATTATATTGATGATCATGGCCTTTTCCGCGACAGCGTGCCGCTGTTTGCCGGCGAGCATGTCTACAAGGCGGATGAAGCCGTTCTGGCGCTACTGGAGCGGCGGGGTGCGCTGTTGTCCACCCATAAAATCACCCATAGCTATGCACACTGCTGGCGGACCAAAACCCCGCTGATCTACCGCGCCACACCGCAATGGTTTATCGGCATGCAGCAGAACGGCTTGTTGGATAAAGCCCTCAAGGCGGTGAAGGACGTCACCTGGTATCCGTCCTGGGGGCAGGCTCGCATTGAGGGGATGCTGGAGAACAGCCCCGACTGGTGTATTTCCCGTCAGCGCACCTGGGGTGTGCCGATAACCCTGTTTATTCACCGGGAAACCGGCGATTGGCACCCGCGCACTGCCGAGTTGATTGAGGTGGTTGCCCAGCGTGTTGAGCAGTCGGGTATTGATGCCTGGTTTGATCTGGATGCAACGGAGTTGCTGGGTAATGACGCCGCAAACTATACCAAGGTCACGGATACTCTGGATGTCTGGTTCGATTCCGGGGTCACCCATGCCGCTGTGCTGGATACCCGCGACCAGCTCGCCTATCCGGCAGATCTCTATCTGGAGGGGTCTGATCAGCACCGTGGCTGGTTCCAGTCTTCACTGAAAACGGCCATTGCCATCAAGGGGAGCGCCCCATACCGGGCCGTCCTGACGCATGGTTTTACGGTGGATGCCGATGGTCGAAAGATGTCCAAATCCCTGGGCAATGTGATGTCGCCCCAGCAGGTAGTCAACGATTTGGGTGCGGATGTCTTGCGTCTGTGGGTTGCAGCGACGGATTTCAGTGCGGAAATGAGCGTTTCCGAGGAAATTCTCAAGCGCACTGCAGACTCCTACCGGCGCATCCGCAATACTGCCCGATTCCTGCTTTCAAATCTCAACGGTTTCGATCCGGCTCGGGATTTGTTGCCGGTCGAGGATATGCTGGAGCTGGACCGCTGGGCTGTGGGCCGGGCTGCCAGCGCCCAGCGGGATATCCTCGCTGCCTATGACAGCTACCATTTTCATCCCATCTACCAGAAACTACACAATTTTTGTGTCACCGATATGGGTGGTTTCTACCTGAATATCATCAAGGATCGCCAATACACCTGTCAGGAGAACTCCAGGGCCAGACGATCTGCGCAGTCGGCAATTTATCATATCGCCGAGGCGTTGGTTCGGTGGATTGCCCCGGTGCTCAGCTTTACTGCGGATGAAATCTGGCGTGTCATGCCCGGGGAGCGTGGAGAGTCGGTATTTATGGCGGAGTGGTGGTCGCTGCCACCCGCTGCCGCAGATGCGATTCCCGACAGCGACTGGACGCTAATTGCCAGGGCTCGAAATGCGGTCAACAAAGTACTGGAAGGCAAAAAAGAGACGGGTATCCAGAAGTCTCTGGAGGCGGAAGTGGTGCTGTACGCAGACGGTGCGCTGGCCAGTGCGCTGGGTAAACTGAAAGATGAATTGCGTTTTGTGTTGATTACCTCCGAGGCCCGGCTGGCACCGCTCGGTGAGGCAAACGGCGCCGAACCTACGGAACTTGAGGGTTTGCTTTTGCATGTTGACCGAACGTCCCATGATAAATGTGTCCGCTGTTGGCATCACCGCGCCGATGTGGGTGCGGTGGCTGAACACCCGGAGTTGTGTGGTCGCTGCGTGGAAAACGTCACAGGTGCCGGCGAACGGCGTCTGTTTGCGTGACCAGATGCCAATGGTAAAGATCATGCAATCTCGCGCTGGCTGGTATCTCCTGTCCGTACTGGTCATTCTGATCGATCAGTCCACCAAATACTGGGCTTCGGCGTCACTGGTTTATGGCCGGGCGGTGGAGTTGCTGCCTATGCTGAACCTGACGCTGCTTCACAACTGGGGTGCAGCCTTCAGCTTTCTCAGTGATGCAGGCGGCTGGCAGCGCTGGTTTTTTACCGGTATCGCGCTGGCGGTGAGTGTTTTCATTGTGCTTTGGATGGCGCGCCTGACCCCTGGGAAAACCCTGCTGGGTATTGCACTGGCACTGGTGCTCGGTGGTGCGCTGGGTAACTTACTGGATCGGGTGTTTCTCGGTTATGTGGTTGATTTTATCGACGTCCATTATTTGAATTATCACTGGCCCGCGTTCAATGTGGCGGATTCTGCGATTACAGTGGGTGCTATCCTGTTAATCATTGAAAGTCTATGCCATCGCGACCAGTCACATGAAGGAGAAAATTGATGGTTGATACCCATGAAACAGCACCTGTCACCATTGGGCCGGATACCAAGGTGACACTGCATTTTTCGCTAGCGCTGGAAGATGGTTCGGTGGTGGACTCCAACTTTTCCGGCAAGCCGGCGACCTTTGTGGTGGGCGACGGGAGTCTGCTGAATGGTTTTGAATCTGCATTGTTTGGCTTGAGTGCCGGAGACGAAGTTGTTCTGGAGATCGGTCCGGAGCAGGGCTTTGGCCCCCACAATCCCAACAATATTCAGCGCTTTTCAAAAGGGGACTTTCTAAAGGGCGGAGCCGATGATGTCCAGCTGGAGCCGGGGCTGATGCTGTCATTTGCCGATGCCAGTCAGGCCGAGTTGCCCGGTGTCGTGGTTGAGATAGATGAGGAGCATGTCATGGTGGACTTCAATCACCCGCTCGCAGGCCATCAAATTACCTTCGCCGTAAAAATTCTTGATGTCATGCCGGCGGTGACCCACTAATGGAGATCAAACTCGCCAATCCGCGTGGGTTTTGCGCTGGCGTTGATCGGGCCATTGATATTGTCAATCGCGCCCTGGACATTTTTGGTGCCCCCATCTATGTCCGTCACGAAGTGGTGCATAACAAGTTCGTGGTGGACGCGCTCCGCGAGCGCGGCGCCATCTTTGTCGAGGAACTTCATGAAGTGCCCGACAATGTGATTGTGGTTTTCAGTGCCCACGGCGTGGCCCAGTCCGTCAGGCAGGAGGCTGCGTTGCGGCAGTTGCGGGTCTTTGATGCGACCTGTCCGCTGGTCACAAAAGTCCATATGGAGGTGGTGCGTTACAGTCGTGAGGGCCGTGAGTGCATCCTGATTGGTCATCAGGGCCACCCTGAAGTCGAGGGGACCATGGGGCAATATGATGGCGTCAATGGTGGGCATATCTATCTGGTGGAAAATGAGGCTGATGTCAGTCAACTTGACGTCAATGCACCGGACAATCTGGCCTACGTCACCCAGACAACGCTATCGGTTGATGATACAGCGAAGGTGATTGATGCCCTGCGGCAGCGTTTTCCCGCCATCTCTGGCCCTAAAAAAGATGATATCTGCTATGCCACCCAGAATCGTCAGGATGCCGTCAAACAGTTGGCACTGGAGTGTGATCTGGTACTGGTGGTCGGCTCGCCGAATAGTTCCAACTCCAATCGACTGCGAGAGCTTGCCGATCGATGTGGTGCCGATGCCTATTTGATCGATAGTGCGCTGGATATCAAGCCGAGCTGGCTGGTGGGCAAAAAAGCCATCGGTGTGACTGCCGGTGCTTCAGCGCCGGAAGTCCTGGTTCGCGATGTCGTCAATAAACTTGAAACATTGGGTGCGCGTCCTCCTGAAGAGCTTCCCGGCGCCACTGAAAATATCAGTTTCTCGATGCCACGAGAACTTCGCTAGTGAAATAGATAAGTTATGCGCTAAGAAAAAAACCGGACATTGTCCGGTTTTTTGTTTTGGAAAGGCTGTTTCAAGAACACAAAACCAGAGCTAGTCCTCCCAGTTGCCGGTTTTTTCCCCTCGGCTACTGAGTCCCAGGTTACCCTCCACAGCCTGGCCTCCCTGTGCCGTTGCCACGATGTTAATGCACTCATCTATAGGCAGTCCTCCGGCGCAAGCTGCCGCACTGATCTGATAGTGCCCGTTTTCAGAGGGAAGGTTGGCGGCCACGGCGAAGCCCAGATCAGTCAGATCCGTCGTATAGGTCAGGTTGTTGATAAAATGGCGTTCCTGGGCCTGCATCACTTTATTCATCAGGGCAACGCCCTCGGTGCGGCGAGTCTCCCTGACAGTATCCATGTAAGACGGGTACGCAATCATCGCAAGTAATGCGATGATTGCCACCACAATCATTAGCTCAATCAGACTGAATCCTTCTGTACGCTGTTTCACTATTGATTTTCCCGCCAATAGGTTCTGTAGATCTTGACTGTTGTCGGCAGTCCTTCGGGACAGTCTTCACCCTCACATTCCGTATCGGTAACTTTTTCAGTTCCCACATAGAATTCTATCGAGGTTTTACCATCTTCATCCGGCACAAACAGTGCGACGACTTCCGGTGGGTTACCCGGTTGTTTCAGATTGATGTACTGGCTGGACAGTACGGTTTTGCCAGTGACAAAGTTCATGGCATAGAGTCGCCCACCTCCGAGATAACCGGCACCACAGGTGGTGTCAACCTCTCCGGTTCCTTCCGGGAGATAAGAGGTGTAAATAGATGTGCCATCAATCGTCAGTGCCGGTCGCATGAATTTTTCACCCAGGTCGATAGCATCCTTGTAGAACCCGTTGGGTGCATTTGTCTGAGGATCGGCAGGGACACTGTCGGGGCTGGACATGTCCAACAAATCATCGTTATCGATGCTGTTGTATACAACGTCGCCATCTTCGTCTTTGGGTGGCCCGTACACACTGTATTCAAAGAGTGAGTACAGTCTATCGTCTATCGCAGTATTTTTTGGGTGGGCCATATAGCCACTGCCAAAAGTCAGCACAAAGAAGGGTGCACGGCCTTTTTTCTGTGACAGGGACACAGTGGGCCCCACATAAAAACGGCGGAATTCTCCAGCTTCGGCAAGGTTCGCAATCTTTCCACCCTGGGCGAGGTTGTTTGCCGCAGTCGTGGCACTATTAATATCAATACGCCATATGCTGCCCTGAATATCCACGCCAAAGATGATGTCGTCAATACCGTCACCATTCATGTCAGCTATGGTCAGATCGCCGGGAATGCTGTTGCTCATTGGCAGATCCAGGTTGTGAATATCCTCGCTGGTGTCGTTATTACCGGCGGACCAGAGTTTCTGGCCTGTCAGGGCATCTACCATATAAATAGCCGCGCCCATATCACCCGTTGTCGGGGTAGTTGCCGCATCATGTGTCGTGTCATAGCCACCACCAAAAACAAGCACGTCTCTGGTGGTGCAGTTTTCGCCTTCCCCGTTACAACCCCAGTTTATGCGGCCACGCACCGGTTTTGACCAGGTTTGTCCCAGATCACGAAAACCGGGACTGCCACCAAAAATGGTCCACAGAAGCTTCGGATTGTTGGTGTTGGTAATGTCCATGGCGTAGTAGTTATCACCGCCGCGACGCATGCCAAAGTAGCTGTACACGTGGTCGCCATCTGAAGCATCAATAGTGATGTCATCGTCATCAGGGTTTTCTTCGCGCCAGATTGTCATGGGGCCATCGAGACCATAGATTTTCGAGGCATCGGGATCGTTAATGTAAGTGGCATGCTGTGTTTGCAGCTGATCCTGGGGAACGAAAGCGAACAGCTCTTCACCATTGCCGGTGTCGACGGCACGGAATGTACCGTCATTGGATGTGAAAAACAGCACATCTTCTGTGGTGTTTTCTTCAGAATCCCCTGAATAGGTAACCACGACCGGGCGGTTGTGGAGGGCATCAGCCATGAAACGTGATGCGTCTATAGTACTGCCGTTATCATTATCATCGTTGACATCAACACCGAGTATCCATTTTATGAGCTTGTCTCGCTGAGCCTCACTGGCATCGTCACTCAGTCCGTAGAGCTCATTGGTAATGGTATCGTTGTCGAGCGCGATAATATTTTCTGCACTGTTAAGCACAATATTGTTGGTGCTGGCGTCTCCCGAGATGGTGTAAACCAGCCGGTCGTTGGTTAGCTTGTTGGCAGCCCCACCTTTTTTTACAGCATTGCCGTCGGTATTCTGACTCCAGTAGCTGATCGCGTTGGAATGAAAATAGCCAGTGTCCGGGTTGATCGCAATGGCATCGTCAGAGCCAACAATGTCGCCGTCTGTATTGATTTTGTACTTCTTGATATTGCCGTGCCAGCGAGGATAGATATTCGGCTCAAAAATGGCGAAATAGAGTGAATCCTGGTGCTGAAGACGGTTGAAGGCGTTCACTGACACTGCCGGAGCGGTGAATGTCGTGGATGTTGAAAGAATATCCAGAATAATTTGGTTAAATGCCGTTTTTAGCTGTTGAGAAGAGCTAGCCGTCAGATATTGTCCCTGCCCTTTTTCTGCGGTCGTCTTGAGCAGCTCCATTTCGTAGCCAAAATCGAAGGCGATGGTGTAAGTCCTGACACTTTGGGTGCCGTCCAGCGTATCGTTGTAGTCATAGTTGGCCATATATTCAGCCATTTCATCGAGACAGGTGCGGTTCGATGTGGAGGCGCCGTCTGAATGGGAGCAGCTATTGCCGGTCATGTTCGAGATGGTGTTGTCCCGACCATTGTCATAATAGGGTTCGCCATCGGTGAGCAGCACCACATAGTTGCTCTGGCAGGAGCTTTCGCCGATGGGGGAATTGTAGTAGTCGGTGCCGTTTCTTCGGGTCACTGCAGCGGGATCGCGGTTCCAGGCAGACCCGTAATCGACCGAATCGCCCTTGAAGTACCGGTGAGCTTCCCACAGGGTTTCATTCAGTGGGGTCCAGTCGGAGGCCGGAATATCGTCGATTTTGTCAATAATGGCGTCGCGGTCATCTTCAATATCTGAAAAATGATGCAGCACATAGCCACCATTGCTGTAATTAAAGCGCATCAGGCCGAAATTCAGACCGGTAAAATTGCTGACAAGATCGGTGCCCGCTTCCTTCATGATATCGAGTTTTCTGCGATATTCAGAAGGGTTGGCTTGCAGGTACTCGTGATAATTGGCTGAAACGTAGAGTCTACTATCGGTAATGCCGTTCTGGTTCCAGTTGATCTGGTTGCTGGTGGAGTAGGGGCCGTTATTGCCGTCTCTGGCATAGCGATCAGAGGAGCTGTCGTCGATACCATGTACCCCGGCATCATCCCGGCACTCTACGGTTTTGTTCGAATTGGTGACATCGCGCCAGTAGTTCACTGAAATGGTTTCACAGACCCTCCACCACCACCACCCCGTACACTGTTCTACAGTGCTCTCGTGCCATTCGGCAACCCGTTTTCCCGCATAAACCGGAAGGTCGGGTGAGTCCGCCATGTGGTCTGTCATTGCTTTACAGCTGTTTCTGCCGGGATCTATGCTGACGTTGCGGTAGCTATAGTTTTCGTTATGCACATATATCGTGTCGTCACCCAGACCGCCGTAGTCGTGGTCGGGGTCGTAGGGTGGCTGGGTGAGAATTTCATCATCCATGCTGCCGGAGGAGTCAAAAATAAACAGCACGTTGGGCTGGAATTCCTCTGTCTCGGACAGAACCTCTTCGCTGAAGAATATCTCTATATCGTCAGCCAGCAGTTGGTTGGAAGCAGAGATACCGGCAAGTAGCGGCAGGCCAAAGAGAATAAATCTGGTAAGTTTCATTCTGCTATCCTCTCTCTGGGAATAATTTTGATTTTTACCACATGGTCGTCTTCCTTGCGGTAGGTAAAGCTGGCGTGGTAGCCGCTCCAGGTCTGTAGTTCGGTAATGGGGCGCTCTGCACCAAACGCGTTAATGAAGGTCGTTGTGCCGTCGAATGTGTAATGTTGCGGCTCACAATCGATTGAGCATTGGACCGGTGAAGCTATCACTGTGCCCATCCCCTGAACGCCGTCAGTGGTTTTGATCTGAATTTTGGCTATCTCGATAGTGCGAACGAGCTCCACCATTATCGGCCCGAAGGCCAGTGCCGTGTTGGCGCTGAGCAGCATGCCAAAGACCGCACCAATCAAGGGTAAAAAATATCTTTTAATGTCCATAGCGATAGACCTTTTTCGGGTTATTCGGTTGGTGCAAGTCGAACGATACCGCTCGTCTGACTTGAACCAACGCCGGTGTTATCAAGTTCGACAATGCTGTTAAGTTCAAAATAATAGGCACTATTGGCAGTGGCGGAACCGATGGTGGAGCCGGTAACCTGTCCCAACCCCTCTTCCAGATAAACAACAGATGCTGATTGAGCAAAAGGGTTATTAACGGATGTCTGGGTTAAATCAGCCGCAGGAATCGTTGCCTCTCCTAAGTTCAACGCATCAGTGAGCAAGTCTTCACTGTTTTCATCGACCATTTTGCGATATTGACCATTCAGTTCACTCAATGCCGTGTTGAAGGCATTTAAACGTAGCTGGCTATTGCGAACCATATTTGACTGAAAGCTGATATCAGTGGTGGTCCCTATACCAATAATCGTCAATATGGTGAGCATCACCAGACAGACGATCAGCACAGCACCGCCCTGTTTGCGATCTGGAGCGGGTGTGCCGCTCCGTATAGTCACTGCCCTATTTTTCTGCATTGTTGTAGATCACGTTGTTTAAAGTGATGGTGGTACTGTATACCTGCCGTTCATGTTTGTCGGTCAGAGAAAAAGGGCCGGCATCCAGAAGTGTAAAGGTGCGTGTTTCGAGATTTCCGGAACCGATTTCCTGGCCATTATTGACCAGTACCGCAACACGAACAGCGCTCACGGCTGCCCAGTCGTCGACATCGTCGGCGGAAACGTAGGAGAAGCTGCCGCCTCCGGCTAATTCCACACGGTAGAGAATCTGTAAACTCTCTACGCCATCGACCAGCGGTTGACCAACGCCAATCCAGCTGTTGTTCTCGAGGTTAAATCCGCGGCAGTTGAGGGCACTGATGCCATCGACGGTATTCAGGTAAAAGACGTTGGCGATAATGTCCTCCGGACCGACAGTGTTGTCAGCGCAGTCACGGTCATTTTCCGGGTTGAAAACAGCCGCTATCTGATCACCGGCAAGCCCGGTGGTATCTTCGGTGCAGGCGTTGTTGCCCGCGCAGCTTTCAGTGAGAAATGTCCGGTTTTCCACGGTTCCTATGTCGGTAGTCTGATAATAGGCCTTGCTGAGTTCGCGACTCAGGAAATCCAGGGCAAACCGACCATTCTCCTGAATTCTGGACTGGCTATCGGTGGTGTCATAGAGTTGCTGGGAGGCGAGCATCATCTGCAGTGCCCCGACTGTAAGCAGCAGGCCCAGAGCCATGGCTACCAGTAGTTCTACCATGGACAGGCCGTATTGTCGGGTTCTATCAGCGCTCATGGTCTGAATACCTGAATAAATTGCTGTCTGATCAACGCCTCTCGAGCATCCTCGTCATCGGTCATATCCTGCGTGTCATCGGCCACTGCTTTCGAGCTCCATTGCAGCGTTAATTGATAGTCGGACTCTGCGGGACAACCGGCATCTACACACGATATGGACGCAGTGAGATTCAACGGCGAACTGCTACTGCTGCAGAAGGTTTCCCATACATCAAATGTGGCCATTTGCGTGGCGTCACAGCCCTCGGCGTCAGTGGTGGTGTCAGCACAATAGGGATCTGGTTCGCTGTCGCAGTCTGCAGTGAAGTCATTGACTAAGTAACCGCCGGCCTCCCTCCCCAACTCATTGGCTTGAATTCGGGCGACAAGTTCCTGCGCGGCCCATACGGCCTGGCTGCGTTGTGAGGAGTCAAAATTTTCTTTAATTGCCTGATATTGTAGCGATGCAATACCCTGCAGGCCGATACTGAATACCAGCAATGCTATCAGCACCTCGATGAGCGAGGCACCTGAGTGGAATTTATTGTCATTAGGCTTTTTTTTCATAATGTGCACGATGCTAACGGGTTGGTTTTGGTTCCCTTCAAAATACTCGTTCTTCCTACCAGATTGACACTAATAGCGCTGCCGCCTTCCTCCTCCGTGCTGTCACAGAGGACTATCCCCACAGGGTTGTTGCCTTCATTGAGCAGCCCGCCACTGGTAAAACTGATGTAGGCTGCGGCATTGGTGCTGGTACTGGCCGATATCCCACCCATGGAGAACTCCAGGTCCTTGATCAGGGTGTCATTTGCTGCGGAGTAAGCCGTGTTGCCACCAACGTCGGTATCGGTATACATCGTCAGTCCTTCAGTCCAGCCCCCGGCTTTGGGGGCGAGGGTAATGACACTCTGGCGACTGACTGCCTCACTCCGAGCCTGTTTCAGTATCCCTGCCAGATTCATGGTGGCAGTGTCCATACGTGTACTGACTACCCAATTGTTAAAACTGGGGATGCCTACCCCAAGAAGAACAACCAGAACCACCAATGTGACCATTAGCTCTATCAGCGTAAATCCTCTTTGGTCCCTGGCATTTTTCACGTACACATTGCCTTCTTTGTTTGCCATATGGCGGTTATAGAAAAAACTGACGCCCATCATCAATATGATTGTGTTGTTGACAATAGGTCAATGCCTTGCTGACAAGCGGTTTTATCGGTTAGATCGACGGTTGAAAGGGTTGGAATAACCAATGATTCAGCAATCGGGTGGTCTTATTCGGACTCTACCTGTTCTCGCTACAGAAGCTGCAAATTGATAAGGATTTTCTGTCTTATCCGGGCAGTAATGGAATGTGCCATTCAGCGAGTTAGTTAGCCCCAGAGGGTTGAACTGGAGATATGGCTTTGTTCTAAATGACCGCCAGCTTAAAAATCGGGCAGCGTCATCAAGCACAATGTATTTCACGATTTGGTCATCACTGTTCACCGAGCCATTGCTGTTGTTATCGACAAAAACCAGTAAGTTCTGGCCCCACTCTGCTGTGCAGTTGTCGAGGCCTGGGCAGAGCGTGATGGTTTTCTGCATACTGACCGATTGAGCGCGAGAAAACTGAATGCTATGAATCAGTGTGTACTGCAGGGCAGTTGACTTCTGATACTGTATCCAGAGGGACATCGCCGGGATGCCTGCTATCAGTAATACACTGAATAAAGCGGAGATGATCAATAACTCTAACAGAGTAAATCCATTTACCCGTGGCATTTGAAAATCCTTTTCCTGTGTCGCCTTCACTCATTCCTTTGAGTGTTAAAACCTACACTGGACTATAGTAGCAAAATGGATTTTTACGCAATGCTGTCCTCTGCTTGAAATTGAATCCTCTCTGGTATTTTTTGTGCGGTTTTAGTCGAGGTCAAATTTCTGCAACTTATAGCGCATCTGGCGAAAACTGATGCCCAGCTCCCGAGCGGTAGCCGTCTTGTTCCAGCGGTTTCTCTCTAGGGCTTTCAATAGCAGTTCTTTCTCAATAGAGCCCAGATAGTCGTCGATTGAATCAAAACTGCTGACATCAGACTCGGTGCCGTTTCCTGGAGAAAAAGCAACGGTTGAGGAATTGGGGAGCTGCAGGTCTCTGGCGGTAATTGTTGAGCCATTGCAGAGTGTGAATGCCCTTTCGAGGATATTTTCCAGCTCCCTCACATTGCCTGGAAACGTATGTTGCCTGATGGCTGCTATTGCATCCTCTGAAAGAGTCGGGAGTTTTGTTCCCGCTTCCCGGGAAAAGCATTGAAGAAAGTGTTCTGACAGCTGCGGAATATCTTCCGGGCGGTCCCGTAGAGGTGGGACCTGCAGCTCAATAACATTGATGCGGTAAAATAGATCCTGTCGGAAGCGGTTGTTCTGTACCTCCCGCCCCAGATCTTTGTGAGTGGCGCTGAGTACGCGGACATCCACGGCTACTTCCTCTTCTGCCCCTACCGGGCGAATACTTTTTTCCTGGAGTGCCCTCAGTAGCTTGACTTGCATTGACAGTGGCAGATCGGCCACTTCATCCAGTAACAACGTGCCACCATTGGCGGCTTGAAACAGCCCCTGTTTGTCCTGGTGAGCACCAGTGAAACTGCCTTTTTTATGGCCGAAGAATTCACTTTCCATTAATTCAGAAGGAATGGCGCCGCAGTTCACCGGAATAAACGGGCCATTGGCCCTTGCCCCGAGAAAATGGATTGCCCTGGCCACCAATTCTTTTCCGCTTCCGGATTCCCCACTGATAAAGATGGGAGCCTGACTGCGTGCTACCCGTCGAATCTGTTGTTTGAGAATCTCGATAGCGGGCGATTCACCGAGCAACACGGTTTCCGGTATGGATGGAGTTGAGGTCTCCTTTTTTAGTTGCAGGGCAGATTGGACAAGGTTGCGCAACCGCATCAGTTGCAACGGCTTGGAGATAAAATCAAAGGCTCCTTTTTTCAGGGCGTCGACAGCGATTTCCATATTGCCATGGGCGGTGATCATGGCGACTGGCAAATGTGGCGCCGTGGCCTGTATATGGTCGACCAGTTCGAGTCCGTTGCCATCGGGCATTTTCATGTCTGTGAGGCAGAGGTCGAACTCCTCGCTCTCGAGCAATCTTCTTGCTTTGGTCAGTTTGGCGGCCGTGACGACTTCCAGACCCATTTGCTCAAGTGTCATGGTCAGAAGCTCTCTGATGTCAGGTTCGTCATCTACCACCAGTACGCGTTTTTTCATCATGATTGAGGCCTCGGTAATACCCGGTCTGGATGCGAAAACCCAATCCGGAAGTGTCTGTTTTCCGGCTCCTCTGCAAAATAATTGAGTGAAGCATAATTGACGCTGCAAAGCTCCTTGGCCAGATAGAGCCCCAGGCCTGAACCTTCATGGGATGTTGTGAAAAATGGTTCAAAAATGGCGTTTTGATCATCGAGGGGAACGCCTGGGCCGCGATCAAATACATCCAGAAAGGGCAACTCTGAAACCGTATCCCTGCAAACCACGAGTCTCACCCAGCGCTCTCCTGTGGCCTGTTCGCTAAAACGCAGGCCATTATCCACCAGATTGGTCAGTATTTGAGACAGGTGGCCCGGATCAAAGAAAATCTGGATATCCTTGTTGAGACTCTCGATTTCTATGGTGCAGGGTGTTCTCTGGGTATCCATGTAGTCGTTACGGAATTTTTTTAGCCATTGGAGAAGCCAGATTTTTTGAAATGCCGGGATCTTTTGTCGCGACAGTTGCAGTACGTTTTCAACAATCTGGTTTACCCGTAGACAATGGCGCTGAACGATATCCAGCAGTTTGGTCTGGCTGTCGTCGGTGGCCTGTTCTGCGAGCAGTTGCGAGGCGTGGCTGATGGCCCCGAGTGGGTTGCGGATTTCGTGAGCAATACTGCCAGTCAATCGACCGAGGGAAGCGAGTTTCAATTGCTGGGCATGTTGTGAGAGGGAGCGCGTATCCTCGAGAAAAATAAGGGTCTGCTTATCTTCTCCCTGGTGAAGAGAGGTGAAGTTAGCCTGGATTTCTATCGACGAGGCAGGTGTTTTAAAGGTGGGGGTTCTAAGCCAGCGATAGGTCTTCCAGCGATCAAGCTGCTGGTAGAGAGGCATGATCAGGCTGAGTGGCTGGCCAGCCCCCAGTGGCTTTCCTGGCTGTTGTCCGCCAAGCAGTTGAATGGCGGCGCTGTTGATCAGTGTGATGTTGTCCTGCCTGTCGACCACCACGATGCCGGTACGCATCCGTTTGACAATGGATTCATTGAGTTGCTGCAGCTGTTCGCTTTCAATAGCTTTCTCCGCCGCAATCGTTTGGGCGAGGCGGATTCTCTGGGTTAATACCTGAAACAGCAGAGCTGTGGCAAATAACAGTATGCCGAGAATACCTGCGGGAAAAATGGATTCCCTGCTTTGCCCGAGAATCATGCTCGTAGACAGTGTTTCCAGCATCACACAGATGCTGGCCGTTGCCGCCAGTAAC